>CAZWLS010000176.1:0-8799 GCA_964634415.1 uncultured Roseivirgaceae bacterium
AATTTAAGTTGAATAATATGGATGAATTTCTTTGCAGGTGTTGGCCACTATTTTCTAGTGCTTCAATTGTATTCGAAAATGATGGAGCATCAGAATTTTCAATGATTTTTTGAATCTGCGTTTTTGCTTCAGCTAAGGCGCTTTCAATACCCTCTTCGTAGTGAGCGGATTCAATTTGAGAAAACGGAGGCATCTCGTAAGATGTCTTAAAAGGAGATAATAAAGGATTTGGCATCTACTGGTATTTAATTTAGTCCAAAGGGACGCCAAAGGTATTCTAAATGGATGTGAATAAATAGATGAAAATGAATGGATATTAATGAGTTTCTGAAGGTCTAATGTGATGCCCTTTCACCCAATCAAATCGATTAAATTCAAGCAACCTTGTTTCTGTTTCATCATTAAAAATCTCTTCAATTACAATGAAGTGCCGATGCTTATCAGGAGCAATATATCCTAGTAAAATGTATTCCCATTCATTCCCATCCCACAAAAACTTTAATATATGAGCCGAGATAATATCTTCTCCATGGCTATAGTCAGCTATTAGCTTCTCTCTCTCCTCATCTGAATCAACATACTCAGCTTTGCGTTCCCATACTTCATTATTATTGATATAAGCGTGGATAACTAAACTGCCATCGAGTTTTGTATGGTCATGCTCATGTTTGATTTTGAAATGATCAAAAGAATGAACTTGAGGATCACTAACGTAGTAGCCAGTAAAAAACTGTGCAGTAAGACTGCTAGTAGCTGCTAACAGTATTAGGGTGAATACGCTTCTCATTGCTATTTTTTTGAAGGGTGAATCAAAAAATTAAATAGCGGTTGAAGACTCAAGGATATTAATATTTTAAGATATAAGTTGGGTAAAATCTATTGAGCCTTGTATGATTTCGATAAAACCAAGAATTCACTCAACAAAACCCTTATTGCCCATATTTTCAGAGCAGGAACTTAATTGATAAATTGGCTCTTTCACTTGAAACAGCAAACAATCAATTAAATGAAATTCGCAACTAAAGCGCTTCATGCAGGCATAGAACCAGACCCATCTACCGGCGCGATCATGACTCCAATATTTCAAACTTCCACCTATGTGCAAGATGGACCTGGAGTCCATAAAGGATATGAGTATGCAAGAACACACAATCCTACTAGAGATGCGTTGGAGAGCAATATTGCTGCTTTAGAAAACGCAAAATTTGGAAGATGTTTTGCATCAGGCATGAGTGCTACCGAAACAGTTATCAAAACGTTGCGACCCGGTGATGAAGTAATAAGTACTGGTGACTTATATGGTGGTAGCTTTAGGCTTTTCACACAAATTTTCGAAGCTTTTGGAATCAAGTTCACTTTTGTAGATATGAGAGACCCTCAAAAAGTCGAAGAAATAATAAGTGAGAAAACCAAATTAATATGGGTAGAAACTCCTACAAATCCACTACTCAACATAATAGATATTGAAAAAGTTAGTGCTATCGCACATAAACACGGCGCAAAGGTTGCTGTTGATAACACGTTCGCCTCTCCCTATCTTCAAAATCCCTTAAACCAAGGTGCAGACATCGTCATGCATTCAGTAACGAAATACATTGCTGGACATTCAGATGTTATTATGGGCTTCCTTGGCACAAATGACCCTGAAATCGATAAAGCCTTTGGATTTATTCAAAATTCAAGTGGAGCAGTTCCAGGCCCACAGGACTGTTTCCTTGTTCTAAGAGGAATAAAAACGCTCCATTTAAGAATGCAGAGGCATTGTGAAAATGGGGAAGTTATTGCCAACTATTTGAGAAATCATCCCAATGTAGAGAAAGTTTATTGGCCAGGGTTTGAAGATCATCCAAATCATGATATTGCTAAGAAACAAATGAATGGTTTTGGAGGCATGATCTCTTTTATGCAGAAAGAAGACACTATCGAACAAGCCGAAGCTACACTAAGTAAATTCAAGTTGTTCAGCTTAGCAGAATCGTTGGGTGGTGTAGAATCTCTTGTTGGACATCCCTCTGGCATGACTCATGCTAGCATTCCAAAGGAAAAAAGAATTGTTAGTGGTCTCACCGACTCATTAATTAGGCTAAGTGTTGGAATTGAAGATGTTGATGATTTAATAGCCGACCTTAAGCAGGCTATCGAATAGTTGATTTTGCAATAAATCATTCACTTTTAGGTTCATTAGATTGATGAACCAAATCTTCAATGTGATCGCATAGTAGCTATATTCGGAGTAGCTGTTATTAAATAAAGTCTAATTCATCCGATGAATATTATATGAAGAAGTTCAAGCATATATTAGATCAAGCGCTACACTCACTTGCACTTCAGCTAGTATTTCATCATTTCAAAAACAATCTGGCACTTCTCGCAGTCTGGGCAGTAGTTATAGCTGCATTCACTGGTGGGCTTGGCAAGGTATATGGCATCCAGTATTTATTTTTAGATCCTGAATACCTTGGAGAAGTCAGTTTTTGGAGCTTTTTCATTGTAGGGCTAAGTTTCGGAAACCTTATCATGGCCTGGCATATTACATCGTATATCCTTGACGGCCATCGCTTTAGATTTATTGGAGCATTACAGAGACCATTCACTAAATTCTCACTTAATAATAGCCTTATCCCCCTACTATCGCTAATTCTCTATATTATACTACTCATCAATTTCCAGAGCAATAATGGACTGGCTCAACCATCAGACGTGGCATGGGATGTTGCTGGTCTGTTACTCGGAATAGCTGGGATGCATTTACTCATGATTCTATATTTCATGTTAACCAACAAAGACATCTTCATTGTTTTAGCAGGAACATTAGATAAAAAGCTAAGAAAGAATGTACTCAGTAGAGATCGCGTGATGAGCCGCGTCAGAGAGAACAAAGCAGATGCATACAATGTGACCAACTACCTTGATTTAACATTTAAAGTAAGATCTACTGAAAACATTGCTAATCGAGCTTCACGTGAAGCAATCCTTAGAGTGTTTGATCAAAATCATTTCAATTCAGTTGTAGTTGAGCTTTGCATAATCGGTGTCATACTGCTACTTGGTTTTTTTATACATATTGAGTTTTTACAGATACCTGCAGCAGCAAGTGCTCTACTGATTTTTGCAATAGCAGTAATGCTTGTTGGAGCCATCAGCTATTGGTTCAAGGGATGGGGATTAGCATTTGCTTTAGGCATATTCATTGTAGTAAACATCAGTGCAAAATCCGGACTTGGAAAAGGTATTAATCAAGCTTCCGGCATAAACTATGATACCACTAAAACAACCTACTCAGTAGCAAGCCTTCAAAAAGCGCATTCCAAAGAGCAGTTTATTCACGATAAACTGCACATGCTTGAAACATTAGAAAGTTGGAAAGCCAAATGGCCAAACTCGAAGAATCAAAAAATGGTCTTTTTGTGTGTAAGCGGTGGAGGTCAAAGAGCAGCATTATGGACTGTAAATGCATTGCTCAAAGCAGATAGTGCGGTCAACGGTACACTTATGGATCAAACCATGCTTATAACTGGAGCATCTGGGGGAGCTATTGGTGCTGCCTACTATCGCGAGATGTTCAGAAGAAATCCAAGTGTTTCATTAACGGACTTGAAAAATGAAGCATTAAATAACATTGGCAAAGACAATTTAAATCCAGTGATTTTCGGGCTTCTGGTAAATGATCTATTCTTCAAAATGAGAACTCATGAATATGCAGGTAAAAAATATAGCATTGATAGAGGCTATGTCTTTGAACAAAACTTAAACAAAAACTTGGGTTATACGCTTGATTTTCAGATTAGTGATTACCTGGAAGATGAAAAAAAATCTAAAATACCAACAATGATATTGGCTCCAACAATCGCCAATGATGGGAGAAAATTATACATCTCATCTCAGCCAATATCATTCATGGGCGTTTCATCAGAAATACTCAACAATGAGGATCAAAAAGTAAGAGGTGTTGACTTTCAAGGCCTTTTTCATGCAAATGAGCCCGAGAACTTAAGCTTTCTATCAGCACTAAGAATGTCTGCCTCATTTCCATACATAACACCAAACATTAGTCTACCCGCAGAGCCTAGGGTTGAGATAATGGATGCCGGCATCTCAGATAATTTTGGCGTATCTGATGCCATAAGGTTTGTCGATGTATTTAAAGATTGGATAAAAGAAAATACTGCAGGCGTGGTATTCTTAGTCGTGAGGGATACCAAATCAAATTCGCCAGTAGAAAAAAGACCTAACCCTTCGGTAATTGATCGCCTGACCTATCCTATAGCGAGTGTTTATAACAACCTAACCAATATGCAAGACATTAGTAATAACGCAAAAGTTGAGCAAATGAAGCTTTGGTTGAAGGGAGAATTTGATATAATTGAAATTGCCTATGACTCCTATGAAAACAACGGCACTACATCTGATGTGGAGCGTGCATCTCTCAGTTGGCACTTAACATCAAAGGAGAAGCAACATATTCACGACAATATATACATCGATAGCAATATGGAAGCTATCGATAGGTTGCGAAAGATTATTAAAAGCTCATCAAATCCTTAAAACGTGAAGTTTGACGTCTACTTACTTCTATCTCAGTACCATCTTTAAGATATAGCCGAATAGTGCCACTAAACCATGGCTCTATTTTATCTATCCACTTCATATTAATAATCTGCTGACGATTAGCACGGAAAAATATTTTAGGATCAAGGCGACTTTCCATGTATTGCAAGGTCTTGGGGATCATCGGTTTATGCTCATCAAAATAAATTCGCGTGTAATTATCCCATATTTCAAATAATCGAACGTCTTTAAGGGTCACAAACCAACACTTTTCACCATCTTTCACAAACACCTGACTATTCTCATTGAGTACATCTTTTGGTTCTTCACTCTTCTCAATATTTTCAATTACTCGTTGTAAAGCAACAGAAAGCCTATCATCAGTAATTGGTTTCTTTAGATAGTCTAGCGCATTATAATCAAAGGCTTTGATTGCATATTCACTATATGCTGTCGTAAATATTATTTGAGGAACCTCATCCAACATTTCCAGTAGCTCAAATCCATCCTTATCTGGCATCTGAATGTCAAGAAATACCAAATCTGGTTTCAATTCTTCAATCATTGATTTTGCTTCATCAGCATTCTCTGCCTCTCCTATCACGTCGACCTCTTTATGATTTTGTAAAAGAAATTGAAGCTCTTGACGAGCTAATCGAGTGTCATCAACTATTAGTGCTTTCATTTTAACAACGGTAATTTTAAACGAGACCTAACCATATTACCCTCCTGTGTCAATTCAAGGTCTGGTTCACTATCAAACAAAATTCGTATACGATCTGTTGCGTTTTTCAGTCCTATTCCATTTCCAACATTCTTCTTGAGTTTCCCAGTATTACTCACTTCAAGCACAAGATTCTTTCCTTCCTTATCAACAGATATTAATATATCGCCACCATTTTTGATTTGAGAAATTCCATGTTTTACAGCATTCTCAGCCATTAACTGGATCAACATGGGTGGTATCTTACATCTTTCTAAATCCTTCTTGCTAAGAATTTCATAATGAAGACGATTTTCATAATGGATACTTTCAAGCTCCAAATATTTATTAACAATCTCAAGCTCTTCTTCTATAGTCACTTTTTCGTTGTCATTAAACTGAATGGAATACCGTAACAGTTCTGAAAGGTGAGAAACCATATCGCGAGCCTTCATATGATCCTCCAATATTAGGGCTCTAATATTGTTAAGGGCATTGAAGAGGAAATGTGGATTTATTTGGGCTTTAAGTGCGATGAGTTCAGCGTCTTTTACTGCCGTCTCTAACTGCCACTTTTCAACCTCTTCTTTTTTATAGTTTCTAAAGAAGTAGATAATTAAATAAACAGCCGTCCACAGACTGAAATAAACAAAGGTTTGGAATGAAAAGAGAAAGAAGACAAGAACGGAGAATCGTTCTACATCTATGATATCAGTTGTCAGAATCGTATATCCAACAACAATGCCATTAGCCAAAATGGATATTACTGCGAGTGTTGGCACCAACCTAAATATCAGTTGCTGAAGCCTAAGTTTTAACCACCCATCAAGTTTCATCTTATATCGCAACAAATGGGTAGACAATAACATCACAATCGCTCCAAAAAATTGAGCGAGGATTACCCAAACATCAATGCTGTCGTAAAACAGAAATGACACAACAACCCCAATCATTGCATAGGCAAACCACCCAATCGATTGTAAAAGCCAATATGAACTATTTCTGGTCATGATTTAAGTCACTACTTAATCACAAATAAAATTCTATTTGTGATCCTGTTTTATAGGTTTGAAGTAAGTGGTCATATCAATAGCATGAATGGAAATAAAAAAGCCCATTCCTTTTAAAGAATGGGCTTAATACAATTTCGTTGGCTAATTATAGAAACTTATCAACTGAAGTATAAGGCATTCCAAATGCATCAGCCACTCCTTTATATACAATCTCACCATTGATAACATTCAATCCTAATTTCAATTCCTTGTTATCATTACATGCTTGCTTCCAACCTTTATTGGCAAGCTCTAATGCATACGGCAGTGTTGCATTAGTGAGTGCAAGCGTAGAAGTATAAGGTACGGCTCCAGGCATGTTGGCAACACAATAATGCACTACATCATCGATTATAAAAGTAGGATCTTCGTGCGTTGTTGGTTTACAAGTTTCAATACAACCTCCCTGGTCAACAGCCACATCGACAAGTACAGTACCCGGCTGCATTTCTTTCAACATATCTTTTGTAATCAAGCTTGGTGCTTTTGCTCCAGGTATTAGAACCGCTCCAATAATTAGGTCATGAGAACCGATAAGTTCTCTGATATTATATTCGCTACTCATGAAGGTATTCACATTAGCCGGCATAATATCATCCAGATACCTGAGTCTTTGAAGATTAAGATCTAGAATAGTAACATCAGCACCCATACCTGCTGCCATCTTTGCAGCATTAGTTCCAACAATACCACCTCCCAATATCATCACTTTTGCAGGTCTCACACCCGGTACCCCTCCAAGTAAAATCCCACGTCCTTTTAGCGGTTTTTCAAGATACTTTGCTCCTTCTTGAATAGACATTCTACCAGCCACTTCGGACATTGGAATCAACAACGGCAATGATCTATCCGCACTTTCAACAGTTTCGTATGCTAAACATATTGCTCCACTATCTATCATCGCTTTAGTGAGCGGTTCATGCGACGCAAAATGGAAATATGTGAATATCAACTGATCTTTCTTACAAAGCTTGTATTCTGGCTCAATCGGTTCTTTTACTTTAATGATCATTTCAGCTTTGTCATACGTTGCTTCAATCGTGGGTAAGATATTAGCACCGGCTTCAACATATTGATCATCAGTAAACCCACTGCCTTCGCCAGCAGTAGATTGAATGTAAACTTCGTGACCTCTTTTTGTAAATTCTACTACTCCAGATGGGGTTACAGCCACTCTGTTTTCGTTGTTTTTAATCTCTTTTGGGACGCCTATTATCATGGTTAAAAAAGTTAAGGGATGGCAAATATAGGGAGTGCAATTAAGAGAAAACCTAACAATTTAAAATACAAAATATGCAAGGTGGTAAATTTGAAATAATAGAAATTATATACTTTATTTTAAATTTTAACAAAATATAATTTGTTTATGAATAGATGTAATCCACCAAAACGTAGTTTATATCGAGGATTCCACTTTCAAAAGTGGATCAAATTTCATATTTTTGAGAGTGACTAAGGTCAACTAATCTCAAAATTTATCTAAAATGAGCGAGGCGAAGAATAAGACAAAACTCCCTGTTTCTAAAGAAGAAATACTTCAAGATTATCAATTGGCAGTTGAAAGTAGAGAAGCCAGTTTAATAGGGCGAAAGGAAGTATTTATGGGTAAAGCCAAATTTGGAATTTTTGGTGACGGAAAGGAGCTTCCTCAGATAGCAATGGCCAAATACTTCCAAAATGGTGACTGGAGATCCGGATACTACAGAGATCAAACCTTCATGATGGCGATTGGCCAATTGAATACGCAGCAATTCTTTGCTCAATTATATGCGCACACAGATGTGACGGCTGATCCTGCATCAGCGGGCAGAATGATGAATGGTCACTTCGCAACTCGTTATCTCAACGAAAAAGGTGAATGGCTAACTCAAACCGACAAGAAAAACAGCAGTGCTGACATTTCTCCTACTGCTGGTCAAATGCCTCGATTACTCGGACTGGCATATGCATCCAAACTATATCGACAAAATAAAGACCTTGGAGAATTTGAAGATTTTTCTATTGAGGGTAATGAAGTAGCCTTCGGTACAATTGGAAATGCATCTACTTCAGAGGGACATTTCTGGGAAACAATGAATGCCGCTGGTGTTCTACAAGTACCAATGGTTATGTCCGTTTGGGATGATGGCTATGGAATATCTGTTCCGCAGAAATATCATACAATTAAAGAAAGCATTTCTGAGGCACTCAGCGGTTTTCAAAAAACGAAAGACAAACCAGGTTTTGAAATTCTACAAGTAAAAGCATGGGATTACGTAGAATTGTTAAAGACTTACAAAAAGGCTGTTGACATTTCTCGCAAATCTCACATACCATGCCTTATTCATGTCATTGAGGTTACCCAACCACAAGGTCACTCTACATCTGGATCGCATGAGAGGTATAAGTCTAAAGATCGCTTAAATTGGGAAAAGAATTACGATTGCATTCTTAAGATGCGAGAGTGGATTGTAGGTGAAAACTTAGCTACAAGTGAAGAATTAGATGAATTAGAGA
>CAZWLS010000177.1:0-8730 GCA_964634415.1 uncultured Roseivirgaceae bacterium
TATCTTGAAGAAAAAAACTAATTGCGTAAGCTTTTTTTCCTTTTTCTATTTTATCGCCCTCATAGACGCTAAAAAGGTTTATTCTGTTCAATAATTTCTTCTCTTGTTTGAAGGCAAGTTGTTGGATATCAGCAAACGATACTTTTTTATCTAGTACCAATGAAAGATCTCTTTTCACCTCAGGATACTTTGGAATAGGTTCGTACGCTATATCAGATTTGTATTGATCAACGACAATTTCCCAGTCGAGTTGAGCATGATAAACATCTTGTTTAATTCCATATATGGAACGCAGTTCTTTTTTTAGCTTACCAATTGTGCCAATTATCTTGTTATTCTTCTTAATCGAAACTCCGTATTCATAGAGTGGATCTTTATCAATCGGCAATATTTCAGTTTTACGAATACCTCCATATTTCAGCATGCCTAAAACAGAGGTGCTTAAATCATGAAAGGAGCTTTTTCTAGGTTCGTCTAACCAACTTTCTTCATTTGTTTGACCCGTTAGATATAAAGTCAGCCATTCTTTTTCAGAATAGCCTTCATTTTCTTTCTGATATGACCGCCCATGTTCAAAAAACTTCAAATTAGGGTTCCTTCTGTTGATATTATACGCGATCGATTCCAGAGCTGTATAGACAGGTGAAGTCTTCATAATCGTGAGCTCCTCGCTAGAAGGATTAAGCATTTCTACTGGCTCACCCCCTAAAGGAAATTTCTTTCTGTACTGTGGACTTGTCAATGAGTTTGTCAATATCTCTGAGAAGCCATTGCCGGCCAGGAATTTGGATAAATCCTCCTGTACGCGATAGGGTTCATGTTCGTTAAACTCTGCCAAATAGTCGGCAGAGAATTCTTCATCTAGCTCAATTTCATTGAAACCATAGATCCTTAGCACTTCCTCAACCAAATCTGCAGGTCTTGTAACGTCACTTCTGTATGCGGGCACAATTGCTTTAAATCCAGTATCAGTAATTTCTTCTGTTCTTATGTCAAGCCAATTAAGAATTTCAATTATTAGCTCGTGGTCAAGTGTTTTCCCAATTAGCCAATGGAATTTTTGGAAATCGATAGCTATTTCTTTCTCCTGAATTGGATTGGGGTAGATATCTACAATCTCCGAAGCAACATAGCCACCGGCAAGTTCTAGAATCAGTGAAGCTCCTAGTTTCACCGCTGGGATAGTCATCTCAGGGTCGGCACCTCTTTCATAGCGAAATGATGCATCTGTTGAGATGGTATGTCTTTGTGCCGTTGATCGAATACCATCTGCATTCCAATAGGCGCTTTCTAAGAAAATATCTGTCGTCTGATCAGTAACACCAGAATCAAGTCCACCTAAAACACCAGCCATACACATTCCTACTTCATCACCATTGCATACCATCAAGTCGTCTTTGCTCAACTTTCTTTCCTTTCCTTCAAGCGTGGTGAATGGTGTGTTGTCCTTTAGTGTTTCAACTATTATTTTATCACCAGTAACGTGTGCTGCATCGTATGCATGCATTGGTTGTCCCAATGAGTGCAGTACGTAGTTAGTGATATCAACAACATTATTGATCGGTTCTAAACCAATAGATCTTAGTTTCCATTGAAGCCAGTCTGGTGATGGCTGAACTTTCACGCCTCTAATCGTCACGCCGGAAAATCTAGGACATCTTTTACTATCCTTTACCTCGACGCTAATAGGCCTATCATTCTTCACTTCGAATGACTTTCCTTCTGGTATTTTGAGGTCTTTTCTAAAATAGGCTTTCAGATCTCTAGCTGAGCCCATATGAGACGTAGCATCTCCTCGATTTGGTGTAAGTCCAATTTCAAAAATGTGATCTTCACCAGTTTCAAATAATTCAATGGCAGGAGTGCCGTTTGGCTTATCGGTATCTAAGACCATTATACCGTCATGACTACTACCCAGTCCTAATTCATCTTCTGCACAAATCATACCCTCAGAAACTTCACCTCTGATTTTTGCCTTCTTAATCTTAAATGGCTCTCCGCTAGAAGGATGTATGGTGGCGTTTACTGTTGCTACTAGCACTTTTTGACCGGCAGCAACATTGGGAGCACCGCATACGATATCTGAAAATTGCTCTGCACCGATATCTACTTTAGTAACTTTTAATTTATCAGCATTTGGGTGTTGATCACATGCCATCACCTCGCCAATAACTATGCCTTGTAGACCACCTGGAATCTTCTCTACTCTCTCGATTCCCTCCACTTCTAAACCAGTTTGGGTAAGTATATCACCAAGTTGCTCTGGAGCTTCCGTGAAATCAATGTATTCTTTTAGCCAATTGTAAGATATCTTCATTCTAACAGTCTCTGAATTAAGAGAGCAAAAATAAAGAAACTACTTAGCTGCGGAGCGAGATTCCTATCCTAATATGGGTAATTCTTTTCCCCGGCTTCGATTGCAACATCTAGAAGATTTTCTCTTGGGGGTAATGGGCAAGTGAAATCATCGAAATATGCACAGTATGGATTGTAAGTCTTGTTGAAATCAAGTTCTACTTGATCAGATTTGCCAATAACAATATCTAGGTATCTACCACCCCCGTATGTTGCGTTCCCACTTGTCTCATCTCCAAAAGCCAATAAATACTGATTACCAAATCCCAGCGCTTTGAGCACTAACAGTGAGCATTCGATTCCGTTAATTTTAAATTCTACGTTGGCAAATTTTAAATATGAAGTTGAAGTCCCATCACTGTTTGCAAGTTTGAGAGTTTCTCGTTTCGAGAACCTCTTCAATGTTCCTTTTACTTTAAAGTCTTCTTTGGCTGGATAGTATTCAATTGATTTATATTCTACATCCTTTTGTACGAAAGGACTGGCGTCTGATGTTCGAAAGAAATCACCTCTATCGTTCCAAAATTTTTCAATGTCTTCAGCGTATTCTTCATCAGAACCCCCGGATTGAACCATGAAAAAAACAACGGCAACTATTGGGATTAAAATCAACCAACCCTTTTTCATATCGAATTATTTGTCCGCAAATTTAAAGTTGAATTTGAAGTTAAAGCATGTCTTCATCAGCAAAACTGAAGAATCCATTTGTTGTATACAAAAATCCATCTACATATTCTATATCCATTTTCAGTGATTATTAGATGATCTAGAATTACAATATCTAGTGACTTGCCCGCATCTTTTACTTTTTTAGTTAGGCTTATATCTTCAATGCTAGGATTTAAATTCCCACTTGGATGGTTGTGAGCAAGGATAATTCCACTTGCAATTTCTTCAAGTGCCCGTTTGAAAATCATTTTTGAGTCTACAATGGTACCAGAGATGCCGCCTCGACTTAGCATTTCCTTTTTAATAACCTCGTTGTTGCGTTTTAAGAATACCAACCAAAATTCTTCGTGCCGAAGATCTGAAAGATCACCAAGCAATAGCTTGTATGCCTCTTTCGATGAGGTGATCTTTAGTTTCTTTATTGGATCAGATGATTTTCTTCGTCTTCCAAGTTCAAGCGCCGCAACTATAGTTATTGCCTTTGCTTCACCGATGCCTTTAAATTTTTGAAGATCCTTTACAGAAACCTTCGCCAGGCTCGAAAGATCATTTTCAAAATGGTCTAATATAACTTGAGAAAGTTCAACAGCAGATTGGTGTTTGTTTCCGGATCCAATAAGAATCGCGATAAGTTCTGCATCCGAGAGTGCTGATTTTCCTTTTAGTAATAATTTTTCTCGAGGGCGATCTTCTTCTGCCCAACGTTTGATTGTAAGCCTTTTATTTTCCATCTGATGCTATTACAGTAGCTGAAAGCTTGAGTACAGATGGTGGACAATTGCAAATTAGACTTTAGTAGTGTCGAAATGAAATAAAAAAACCCTGCGTAAATTTTACACAGGGTGAAAATATCTTATAAATAAAGCTTAAAGACCAGCTACGTGCTTAGTCAATTGAGACTTTAAGTGTCCAGCTTTATTCTTGTGGATAATGTTCTTCTTAGATAATTTATCCACCATTGAAATTACTTGAGTTAGAAGCTCTTCACCTGCCTTTTTATCCGTAGTCTCTCTCAGTCTTTTGATGAAAGTACGAGCAGTTTTATGCTGATACCTATTTCTAAGTCTTTTAGCCTCGTTGCTTCTTATTCTCTTAAGTGCTGATTTATGGTTTGCCATAACGCTTTTCTAGTATTCTAAAATTTTCGGACGGCAAAGATAGGAGTTTTATTTAGAAATGAAAAAGCTTTTTGTGAATAGAAAATTCACTTTTTTATGAGTCATAGAAAGCTTTTTATTCTTTAGCTGCAAAGATGTGCATTCATTAGATTTAAAATCATGAATAATACGAAACTCCCTCATCAAATATCTTCGCTCAGTGATTACACTAGAATGTATGACAAGAGTATAGAGAATCCAGAAGGTTTTTGGACGGATATTGCTGATTCATTTATATGGAAAAGAAAGTGGGAAAGAGCTTTAGAGTGGAATTTTCAAGGACCAGATGTTAAATGGTTCTTAGGAGCTAAACTCAATATCACAGAAAATATATTAGATCGACACTTGGACGAAAGGGGAGATCAAACAGCGATCTTATGGGAAGCCAACGATCCTCAGGAAGCCGCAATTAAAATCTCATATAGCGAACTTCATCAACAGGTATGTCAATTTTCCAACGCCATGCTGAACAATGGAATCAAGAAGGGAGATCGTGTGATTATATATATGCCAATGGTGCCGGAGGCGGCTGTAGCAATGTTGGCTTGTGCTAGAGTGGGAGCGGTACATTCAGTTGTTTTTGCAGGATTTTCGTCAAGCGCCTTAGCAGATAGAATTAATGATTGTCAAGCCTCCATGGTTTTAACAGCAGATGGTAACAATCGAGGGTCAAAAAAGATTGATGTCAAAGTAGTTGTTGATGAAGCACTGGAAAAATGCGATTCTGTGAATAAAGTTATTGTTCTTAGACGCACAAATCAGGAAGTTAAAATGGTGGATGACAGGGATGTTTGGTGGCACGAGGCCATTGAGGGCATGTCATCTCAACATGATGCTGAAGAGATGGACTCAGAGGACTTACTTTTCATACTATATACCTCTGGTTCAACTGGTAAACCAAAAGGTGTGGTACATACTTGTGGCGGATATATGGTCTATGCGTACTATTCATTCATTAATGTATTTCAGTATGAACAAGGGGATATGTATTGGTGTACTGCTGATGTTGGTTGGATTACAGGTCATACATATATCGTATATGGACCGTTGCTCGCAGGAGCAACTACGATGATGTTTGAGGGTGTTCCCACTTACCCCGATGCGGGTCGCTTTTGGGAAATTTGTGACAAGCATGAGGTTAACCAATTTTATACAGCCCCAACAGCAATTAGAGCTTTACAAGCACATGGCCTTGAGCATGTTCAAAAACATAATCTTGATTCATTAAAAGTGATAGGATCCGTTGGTGAACCTATCAATGAGGAGGCATGGCATTGGTATCATGAACAAATTGGTAAGGGTAGATGCCCTTTAGTAGATACCTGGTGGCAAACTGAAACAGGAGGTATTATGATTTCTGCACTTGCTGGAATAACACCGAATAAGCCTGCACATGCATCTTTGCCATTGCCGGGAATTCAGCCAATCATTGTAGATGCTGAAGGGAATGAGTTGGAAGGAAACAATGTGCAAGGAAATTTATGCATAAAATTTCCTTGGCCATCAATTCTGAGAACTACTTACGGGGATCATGAAAGATGTAAGCAGACCTATTTTAGTGCATATCGCAACATGTACTTCACCGGAGATGGTGCAAAGAGAGATCATGACGGCTATCTGAGGATTTTAGGTAGGGTAGATGATGTGATTAATGTTTCTGGTCATAGGATGGGGACAGCTGAAGTTGAGAATGCGATAAACGAACATCCAAAAGTGGTAGAATCAGCTGTTGTCGGCTATCCACACGATATCAAAGGACAAGGAATCTATGCATTTGTAATTGCCGAAGAGGGTGAAATAGAAGACGAAATTAGGATGACAGTCTCGAAGATGATAGGACCAATAGCGAAGCCTGATCACATTCAGATTGTATCAGGGTTGCCAAAGACACGTTCAGGAAAAATCATGCGAAGAATTTTGCGAAAGGTTGCAAGTAAGGATGCTGATAGTCTAGGAGACACATCAACACTTTTAAATCCAGAAGTGGTTGAAGAAATTATTAAAGGAGCTAAATAAAAAGCCCCACTCGTTTGAGTAGGGCTATTTTAGGTTAGAATTACACTTATTTATCTTAAGAACCACACATTTCGCATCCTTCTGGATCATCTAGCGAACATTGAATAGCCGCTTGTTGATCAAGTTCTGCTTGCGTTAGGTTCGCTGCCGCCGGTTGTGCGGCTTTCACTTCCTTTGGTTGCTCTTGATTTTCTTTCGATACGGTAAACTTGATAGCGTCTGTTGCAGCTTTTGTTCTCAAGTAATACATGCCAGTTTTCAAGCCTTTCTTCCAAGCATAGAAATGCATAGATGTCATCTTACCGAAGTTTGCATCCTGTAAGTGGATGTTAAGACTTTGACTCTGGCAGATATAAGCTCCTCTGTCAGCAGACATATCGATGATTGCCTTTTGAGAAATTTCCCAAACAGTCTTGTACCTTTCTTTGATCTCTTCTGGAATCTCCGCAATATTCTGGATAGATCCGTTTTCAGCTTTGATTCTATTCATCATACGCTCATCCCAAAGACCAAGATCTATTAGCTCACTCATTAGGTGCTTATTCGCTACAATGAACTCACCGGAAAGAACTCTTCTTAGATAAAGGTTAGAAGTATATGGTTCGAAACATTCGTTATTACCAAGTATCTGCGAAGTAGAAGCTGTAGGCATTGGAGCAAGAAGCAAGGAGTTTCTAACTCCATTTTTCTTAACCTTCTGCTTAAGATCTGTCCAATCCCATCTTCCAGAATCAGGAGTCACTCCCCACATATCGAATTGGAATACGCCTTTTGATACAGGAGAGCCTTTGAATGTTTCGTAAGCCCCTTCTACAGTTGCTATTTCCATAGAAGTCTCCATAGCAGCAAAGTAGATGGTCTCAAATATTTCTCTATTCAGTTTCTTAGCTTCTTCAGACTCGAAAGCCATTTTAAGCAATAAGAATGTATCAGCTAATCCTTGAACACCTATTCCAATAGGTCGGTGTTTCATATTAGAATTTTTAGCCTCAGGTACAGGGTAGTAGTTTACATCGATAACCTTGTTTAGGTTACGAGTAACAACCTTAGTTATTTCATAAAGTTTTTGATGATCAAATTTGCCATCAATAACGAAACGAGAAAGAGCAATAGATGCAAGGTTACATACTGCGACTTCATCTTTTGAAGTGTATTCCATGATCTCAGTACATAGATTACTAGATCTGATAGTACCTAAGTTCTTCTGATTGGACTTTTTGTTAGCAGCATCCTTATAAAGCATATAAGGTGTACCAGTTTCTATTTGAGCTTCAAGAATTTCAAACCATAAGTCTTGAGCTTTTATCGTCTTTCTTCCTTTTCCTTCTCGCTCATACTTTTCGTAAAGAGCTTCAAACTCTTCACCGTATGCTTCATAGAGTCCAGGACACTCGTCAGGTGACATTATTGTCCAATCTCCATTCTCTTCTACACGCTTCATGAAAAGATCTGGGATCCATAGTGCGTAGAAAAGATCACGAGCTCTCATTTCTTCTTTACCATGATTTTTTCTTAAATCAAGGAAATCAAAGATGTCGGAATGCCATGGCTCTAGATAGATCGCGAAACTACCTTTTCTTTTACCCCCGCCTTGATCAACATATCTGGCAGTCATATCAAAGTTTCGAAGCATCGGTACAATACCATTAGATGTACCATTGGTTCCTTTTATGTAGGCACCTGTTGCTCTAACATTATGAATACTGAGGCCGATACCACCGGCAGATTGAGAAATTTTCGCACACTGCTTAAGTGTGTCGTATATCCCATCAATAGAATCATCTTGCATTGATAAAAGGAAACAAGATGATAGTTGTGGTTTTGGTGTTCCTGCGTTGAATAATGTCGGAGTAGCGTGCGTAAACCATTTTTCAGACATCAAATTGTAAGTCTGAACCGCAGCATCAATGTCTTCGCCATGAATACCTACTGAAACTCTCATAAGCATATGCTGTGGACGTTCCACAATTTTGCCATCCAGTTTCATTAAGTATGAACGCTCTAATGTCTTATAGCCAAAGTAGTCGTAATTGTAATCTCTTTCGTAGTTGATAGCGTCATCAAGCTTTTTGGCATTTGATCTAATGATGCCATAAACCTCAGTTGAAAGCAAAGCAGCATTCTCTCCGGTTTTAGGATTGATGTATTCATACATTCTCTTCATTGTGTTTGAGAATGAAGTCTCTGTCACTTTGTGAAGGTTTGAGATAGAAATACGGGCAGCAAGCTTTGCGAAATCAGGATGGCGTGTTGTCATCGTAGCAGCAGTTTCTGCAGCTAGGTTATCAAGTTCTATGGTTGATACTCCATCGTATAACCCGTCGATTACTTTTTTAGCAATCTCTACAGGCTTTACATAGTCTGAATTCAAACCATAACACAGCTTTTCTATACGCGCTGTGATTTTGTCAAATTTTACTGATTCTCTTCTTCCGTCTCTTTTTACAACTAACATAGGTCTATCGTGATAAGGTGATTACAATAATGTTTTTAAAAGTCTTCATCTAATGAAAATTTAGATTTGCCGCTATCT
>CAZWLS010000178.1:0-8703 GCA_964634415.1 uncultured Roseivirgaceae bacterium
GTTGATTGACACCTCTAAAGTCTGTTGCTAAGCTTTTCACTATTGATGTGAGGTTCTTACCAATGTTGGCTGTTGGGTTGTAGATCCTGATTTCAAGATTGGGATGATCATCCAAGGCTAGTAAGTCATCAGCATCAGCATCCACCATGATATCGTCAACTAGCAATCGTACTTTTACTCCACGATCTGCTGCTCTGAGTAGATAGTCTATGGCGATTAATCCAATATTGTCACTTGAAAAAATGAAGTATTGAATATCTATACTTTCTTGTGCGGCCTCGCTTAACCAGGCACGAAAAATCATAGAAATATCTCCTTCTTCCAGAACTAAAACTCCGGATTTGGTGGAGTCCACGCTGGAGATGTCCAGTAAGTCGGTTAGCTCTTTGGAGGATGATTCTGAAATAGACGCGCAGAAATTCTCAGTTATTGGTTCGTAGTATCTCTTCTCCTCTGAGCAGGCGAAACTTACAATCAATAGTAATATATAGAAGTTATGCAGCTTCATTAACATTCGTCTTCGCTGAAAGTTAAATTATTTGGGCACAACCTAATGATCGTGCCCAAAATTGAAATTGGTATTGTGCTTATTCTTTCGCTACTGCTTGATCGTCCCGAATGTTTTTCTGAACGGCAATAGCTCCATAAAGCGACAATAAAAATGCAAAAGCATAGAAGCCTTTTTCGCTAGGAAGAAGCTCAGCATTCCATAAACCTATTACTAAAAGTAGAATGGAAAGCAGTGTCGAAAACCAACTGATTCCATAGTAGATATCTGTTACCGGAATCCCTTCAAGCCGATCACGAACGGCCTTTTGTAAAGAAACCACCGAATAAAGTCCATACATTAAAATGGTGAAGTAGTAACCTTTCTCGTTGAGTTCCATCTCTGCTCTGAAGAGCCCGATTAGGTATCCTACAATTCCTGTTCCCATAGCCACCCAAGAAGCGGCCACAAAAGCATTTGACGTTTTCTGATTCATAACAATTCAATTTTTTAAAATGATAAAATCGATTTAAAACTCAAAAACCAACTGTCTCCTAAACAGGGATTCGGAGAAAGTTCCGACCGTGAACGGAAAGAGTGAAAGCAAGGTTCGGAAAACGTCCAATGGAGCCTAAAAAAGCTAATAAGTGTTATTTATGATCTGCATTGCATGAGATTTTAGATTTCAACAGCTTTGAAGTAAATGAGTGAAAAAGAAATGGTATTGACCAGACCATGAGTTAGGATTGCTATCGTAAGTCTTTTCCCACATACGTAATAGATGGTGGCAAGTAAAGCTCCTATAATTCCAGTTTGTATTTGTCCTGCAATTCCTTGGTATCCATGCATAAAGCCAAACAGGGCAGAGGTTATTACAATAGCGTATACAACGCCTGTTTCATTGGGGATATACGAAGTAATTCTATTCAATAGAAAACCTCGAAATACGATTTCTTCACTTATTCCACCTACAATCCACCCGATTGCTAGATAATTCAAGAATAATTCAAAATTCCCTTGAAGGGGCCTAAAAAGACTTGCGTCAATGGAGTTGCCAGTGAGATACTCAACAAGAGGAGTGATAATAAAGAAGGTTAGGGCAACAATAACGCACGCTAATAACAACGATTGAAGTAGCGCTAGCATCCAGCTTCCAGGCTTGTTAAAGCCTATGGATTTAAACCTATCCTTATTAGTAATGGCGTATACGATTGAAATTAGTGCTGCGAGTATCACCTTCACAAATGGGGCTGATAGAAAAAGCATGACACTCAAAATCCCAGCAGTGAATAACAGATCGATAATTAGTTGTCTTTTCATGATAAGGAATAGAAATACCTACACTGATAAACACAGTGTAGGTAGAATAAGGATCATTGTCTTTTATCAATTGCAGGATCTATCACAGCATTAGCCGGAGGACTCATTCTAGATTCATCGAAAGCAACATCCAGTTGTAGATCGTAAATGGCATGATCACCATATTGTGCGGTCATTTCTGTGTCATGCGTTGTGAAAAGAACAGCGAATTTTAAACCATTGATATCTGCTATGTAGTTGTTTTTGCGCAATACCGGTCCGAAAGATTTTTGTTCTTTGGGAGCACCTACTGCATCTAGAATAGGGCCGTATGTTAATGAATATTCGTAGCCAACAAGCAAGTAGCTTTCGGAATCAATGTAAAGCGTGTAGCTATCTCTTTCCGTCTTTCCAACAGTTGGAGCTTTTTTATAACTCATCTCCACTTTATAAACTTTATTGTCGAATGCTTTATGTTCTACAAGTTCTGATTTGCTCAGAATTACATGATCATCTTGTGTAAGAAATGGCAAATTGAGGTAATAGAAAAAGACTGACTGCTGATGCGCAGGAGGGTTGGCTACACGCCAATCAACTGACCACACTTTCTCTCCATCGAAGGATAGTTTCGACCCCACCAAAGGCCAATCCTGATACAGTCGACGAGATTTCATATCCACTACTTGGTCATGAATCCAAAAACGTAAGACCCCAAGTTGCTGGCTATGCATGACATTGGAAAAGGACATGGTTTTAATAGATTTCCATTTGTCATACCCTCCATGAGCATCGAGCATTTTTTCAATAATAGATTTCGTTTCTTTCGAAGCATATGTAGGACCTTTCGCTGCTGAAATGCTCACTAAGCAAAATCCTACTAGGGTTAATAATAGATTTTTCATTGACTTAAAATTTTGTGACAGTTTGGAAGGCTTGCTCTAAAGCCACCTTCAAGCATGTCGATTTTTTGATTTAGTTGCTTGTGTTACGGACTCAATGGCCCGGTTGGATGATAAAATGCAGTGAATAGCAATTAATGCAGTAGATGACAATAAATCGAATCTATGAATCACATATGCGCGTATATTCGTATCGAATGAGTTTGATCCCAAAACGTATATCATTAGCACTTTCTTGGCCTCATCAGCTGATGGGAATCTTTATAATTTCTCTAATAGTATGGGGCCAGTCTGGTTTTGAATTAGATCAGATCCGCTTGCTTTTTATTGCCATCAATTACTTCTGTTGGTTTGTGCTACTTCCTTGGGTAAATGGGGCTACCAGAGCTTTGAAATCAACCAGTGTGTTTTATAATGCATGGCAGTTAATGCTAATTCTAATGATACATTGGATAGTGTCAAATGCCTCGTTCTACCCATTGAGGCACGTTTTCTTCGACTATTCCTTGCTGCCAACACTAAGTGAAATCTCTGAGTATTTAGTGCCCTCATTAGTAAGTCGAGCTATTGACTTGGCTTTATTTGTAGGATTATTGGCTTGGATTTATCAAAATGATCAACTGCAAGAACGTAAACTTGAGGTCTCTGAAAAATCGTCTGAATTGCAGCGTAGCAAGCTGCAGTCATTGAAAAATCAACTGAATCCTCATTTTCTTTTTAATTCAATGCATAACATAGCTTCACTCATTGGTCAGGATGATGAAGCGGCACATGATTTGACAATTAAAGTGAGTCATCTCCTAAGAAAGATTATGGCTATCAATGAATTGGAAGAACATTCGCTAAAAGATGAATGGGACTTTGTTCAAGATTATTTGGCAATAGAAACCGAACGTTTTCAAGATCGACTTGAGATAAAAACCGTATATGATGATAAACTGAATAGCCAGGTAATTCCAACACTTCTTTTACAACCACTAGTTGAAAATGCATTTAAGCATGGTATTTCTAATGCTGTAGGCCATACTACTTTGGAGATATCTATTGAATCAAAAGGTGATGCAGTAACGATGGAAGTTAAAAATCAGATTTTCCCTTCCTCCAACTCATATTCTAACGGTGTGGGGTTAAAAAATTTAGAGGAGCGTTTGGAGAGCTACTATAATGGAGCGGCAACACTGTCTACTCGGGTTTCATCTGATTCTTTTATTGCAAATATTCTACTACCTATTCACGCATGATCTACAGTGTACTAATAGCGGACGATGAGGTAAATGCCAGAAATTACCTAAAGAGGTTGATAGAGAGCAATGATCAATTTCAATTTTTAGATGCATTACCCAATGGACTGGAAGTTTTGAAATATTGCAAGACAAGAGTGCCAGATGTGCTGTTTTTAGATATTGAAATGCCTGGGCTGAATGGAATAGAAACTGCACGCAAGATCATGAAGGGTCATCCCACATGCCTGATAATTTTTACAACAGCATTTAATCAATATGCAATTTCTGCATTTGAAGTTGAAGCAATTGGGTATTTGTTAAAGCCGTTCTCAAGAAAGGATTTCAATAGAATAGCTGAGAAGTCCATTCTACTATTGGAAACACGTGATAAAGCAAGTTTTAACGATCAAATTGAACGCCTCTGGGAGAAGATGAGAGAACCAAATCCTCGTTATCTCGAAGTGTTTGAAATCAAGAACAGGGGACTGGTTTCGAAAATAAAAGAAGATGAAATTCACTTTCTGCAATCAGATTCAGAATACATTCAGATTCATACTCAATCCAAATTTCACCTCATTCGTACTTCTATTGAAATGTTGATGAAGCAGTTGCCACCTAACTTTAAAAGGATTCACCGTTCGATTGTAATCAACATTAATCAAATAGATAAATGGGAATATTTAAACAATAGTACATATCAATTCAACATGAAAAATGGTAAGCCTGTGATCAGCAGCAGGTCATACCAAAAAGAGGTTGCGGCATGGTTGAGTAGTCTGTAAATAGCTTATGCTTAATTGCCGGTTTTGAGATTGTAACCTAAATTCAATTGTATAAGAAAAGGAAATATGTTTCCATTGCCTTTTGTGTCAAAATAATAGAATGGACCTATATCAAATAAAAAGTGAATTCGCTCTTTAATGGTCCTTTGAATACCCCAGGTAGGTCCGATTGCAAAGTCAGAATCACTCGTTCGAATAACATTCTCTGATATGGATTTACCCCTTGACAAAAATCGTAGAGATATGAAATTGGCGGAATTGCTGTCGATAGATTTTCTCCTTGATTGTCTTTTTCTGAAGTTAGTGTAGTGCTTGTATTGCAAATCTAAGAATGGGCTTATGATACTTATAAAACCACTACTTGATGTGGTTAAATCCGGATAACCACCCCCATAACCAATACCTAGGCCAACGCTTATTGCAGAGTTATTTCCGGTAATTTTTTCAACTTCAATAGCAGGATTGATGAAATTTATTCTTAATTGATTTGTGGTAAAGGATGTTTTATTGGTTTGAGCCAATGATAAATTGGCTGTTACAATTCCAAGAAGTAATAGTATAAACTTCTTCATAGTAGGTAGTGAGTTGATTCTGGTAAAACTAACGAGTTGTTTTAATTATCCGTTAGTAGTAATGATTTAATTATTGGATAATCCCATTGCTTCTTCCAAGCTTATTAGTTTTATGTCATCTCTCTTTTGTAATTCCCTCAGAAACCAACCTTTGTGTCCTGCACCGTAGGTAATAATTATGCGTTTGTTTTGGTTGGTGTATTCATCCAATGCCTTTTCTATATAGCTATAGTGGGCTTTGTTAATATTGTCCCATCCTCCAAGTCCTAATTCCTCATTGAATAGGTCATTGTAAACGCTTAGTGCAACTTCAGCGGCTCTATCATATGCATCAGAATTAATCCAATAGGGATCGAATTCTCTTCCTGAAGCCTCCTTGATTGAGTCCGAAAGATACTTTGCATATCCATAGGTTTGCCAGTCATTGTATCGATCTGGATTATCACGTATAGCTCGCATCTTTGCGAGGCGATCATCAGCCATTTCTTCAGTCCATGCAGCCGTTGGAATTATCTTGAAATCCATTGTTTTAGTCAATGGAATAATTACGTCTACATACTCTGGGAACCTTGCTACGCGAGATTCATTGACGACTCCAGTTTCTTCGTATGTCTGTATTGCCTTTGGGAATCGATCAGGTGGTATTTCGGCAAGAATAAGATCAGGGTCAATGGTGATAATCATGTCTCTCAACACATCCGTAGAGAACTCTTGTTGAGTAAGATGGCTGCCATGGATTAGTCCTAGCACCAAAACTTCATTTCTGTTATCCGTTTCGCATGAAAGGGATGAAATAATGAGCAATAAGAATATCAGTCTTTTCATAGTTGAATCTAAAAGAAGACAATTTAGACTTATTATCCATCATTTAGGGAGTGAAAGGAGTGTGTTGGAGACACTTCCTATAAAAACTTAATGCTTGGTACATATCGCAAGGGCTTATTCTTTTGAATCAGCGATGTGTTGATCAAAATCATAAGAAAATTATACGCATATGCAGCTATTAAGTAAAACAATCCGGCACCAATCAGTAATGCTAGCGAAGGTTCAGGGTTGCCAAAAATCATCGATGCAGATGTGAATATTAGACCGAAGAACAGTAAGAAATTCCAAGTGATTTGAAAGTTTATAAGGGCACTTCCTGCCTCATCAAGTTTAGCCATCCGTCCTTTTTTTGAATGCCAGATTATGTAGGGGATAAGCACCCCAAATAATGGGAAGACCAGAAACATCAATGCGGAGAGGTTCATCCTTTTTATAAAGGATAAATTCTCCTCAACCTCCCAATCCATAAGTTCCTCTGGTACGGTGTCTAATGCATTTGCAATCTTCTGCAAGGAATCACCCATAGGTTCTGTCTCTCCGTTTTCGATACGTTGAATCGTTCTCAAACTAAGTCCAGATTTTTCTGCCAATTCTTCTTGAGAGAAACCTTTTCTTGTGCGTAATTCTTTGATTTTAATAGTTGATCTCATTTCCTTTTTATTTTGAGTTTCGAATACAGAGCAAATGTATTTTGACCCGATTTTGTCTACTACGACAAGTTTGAGACATCCTTACGTCATCCTTGTCACATCCTTCCTAAATAGAGATTTTTAGCTGTTTACATTCAAAATTTAAGACTTAAATGTAGCCTAACTAACTCAAAATTAGTATTTGTTTTGTTTTTAGGAATGAAACCTTTTCGATTTAATTTGGTTTTAGGAAATATATCAATTTATATTTGATTTGGTTTTAGGAAAATAATATAACAATGAAGATTGGAGCTTTTGAAGAATTGGTATTACTGGCAGTGGGTTCTCTGGGAGATGAGGCTTATGGTGTAGCTGTGAAGGAAATGTTGGAATCGAAAACTGGCAAAAACCCAAGTATTGGCGCATTGCATTCAGCGCTCTACAGATTGGAAGATAAAGGATGCTTGATTTCGCATGAGGGGGGAGCTACCTCTGAACGCGGAGGTAGAAGGAAGAAGTATTATCAGATTACATCTGCAGGTAAGGAAGCGATAATGGAAGCCAACAAGATTCGAATGGAATTTTCCAAAAACATAGAAGGACTAAACTTGGGTTTGGATGAAGCCTAACAAAGAAATACATCCACCAAAATGGGCTGATCTACTCCTAAAATGGTTTTGCTCTGAACGAGTGATCGAAACCTTACAGGGGGATCTCTATGAGCTTTATGAAAAAAGAAGAAGGAAATCCTCAAAGCTTAAAGCGGACTATGGCTTTGTTGGGGATGTGTTTAGCTCATTGCGTCCATTTGCAATGAGAAAATTATGGTCAAAACACACAAATACTAATGCGATGTTAAGAAACAATTTAAAAGTTGCTTGGAGGGGACTAATCAAGCACAAAATGTATTCGATCATTAAGGTGAGTGGTCTTTCAATTGGGATTACCGCGTGCCTTTTGATTTCTCTATTTGTTATAGATGAACTTGGACACGATACAAGCTATGCGGATTCAGAACGGATCTACCGTCTGATCAATGTAGAATCCAACCCGCAAGATCCTGGGAATTGGACAGCCCATCAGGCATTGACAGCCGGTCTGATGAAGGAGCAGTTTCCTGAGATTGAAAAATCAGGCAGATTGATCCCTTACAAATGGTATGTTGCCGGCGACAATCAGGTTAGAAGATCAGATAGAACTCAAAATGCGTATGAAGAGGGCTTTGCTTACATGGATCAGGAACTGCTAGAGATACTGACTCCTAAAATGGTCTATGGAAAATTGGAAGAAGCACTAACTAAGCCTAATTCAGTAGTGTTGACACGCAAAAAATCAGAAAAATATTTCCCGGGAGAGAATCCAATTGGTAAAACCTTAATTCTGGATGAAGATGTGGAAAATCCATGGGTTGTAGGCGCAGTGATTGAGAATAACGACAAAAACAATCACCTTCAGTTCGACTTTCTTTTAACGCTCACGGATGAAGAATTTTGGAGAGGCGAGCAAACAAGCTGGTGCTGTAGCAACTACAATACCTACATCAAACTCCGTGAAGGAGTTGATCCATTGGTTATGGAGCAAAAGATGGCTGCTTTAATGAGAGAACTGTACATCCCATATTTGAAGGAAAGGGGTAATCAATATTGGGAAGATGTAGAAAAATATCGGGAGTATAACCTGCAGCCTGTTAATGATATCCACCTATACTCCAAAGGTATCAGCGATATCCTAAAGCATGGCGATATAAAAATTGTATGGTTGTTTTCGGCAATAGCTGTATTTGTTTTGCTCCTTGCCTGTATCAATTTTGTGAATTTAAGTACAGCCAAATCTGCTAATCGAGCAAAAGAAGTAGGGCTTAGAAAAGTGGTTGGTTCTCTAAGAAGCAACTTAGTAAGTCAATTTTTAACTGAGTCTATTCTTGTGACGTTTATCTCAACAATTATTGGAGCAGTTTTAACACCTTCTACTGATCCATTAACACAAT
>CAZWLS010000179.1:0-3711 GCA_964634415.1 uncultured Roseivirgaceae bacterium
CCATTCAATGAGTTCTGAGACAATCTCATCGCTATCGGGCTTACGTTTAGCTAATGCTAGTAAATCTTGGCGCCAATTAATCTTATCTTTTAGTTCACCAACGGCTTCTTGATTTTGAAGTATTTCTTCTTTTGGTAAAATGTTGAGCAAAGCATTCGCTAACGACCGCTTTCCTGTGGCAGTACCGGTTCTGTTGAGATGATGGAATAGTGAATGGTCTCCAAAAAAATCAAGATCGTAAGAATAATCGTGAGTGGTATCAGTGAATTCTACACCATTCTCAAAAGAAATTTCACCTTGAGCGAAATAATTCAATTCCTGTTTGTTTATCTCGACCTTGATCTTAGCTAAATCGTTTTGCAATCGGATAGATTTATGCTTCTTGATCAGAACAAAAAATACTCCAATACAAAGTGCTGCTAGTAACAATAGCACATAGTTTTCTGATATGTTGTACTGATATATCAGAATAATTGCTGCAAGTGCACTTACAAATCTGAAAAGGCTTATTCTCCTATCGGCATTTGATAATGCCTCAGACTCGTTCTTATATGAAACTATGTTGTCCTTGTAAATTTCCACCTTGGTATCTCTCAAAAAGCAAGAATAAACGATTCTGATTGACCAAGGTTAAGATAACTTCAAATTGTAGCTAATTATTCACCTTCATTTAATGTGAGTGCCGGATTTGTTCTTGCCCATTTAATAGATCTTGTTGCAGTAATCGTGAAAATTAAAAGGTAAGCCAGAATCAAGGATAATGGATATACCCAGGGATTCATATCAATAGTGTAGGCATAATCTTCCAGCCATGAGCTAACCACTAAATAACTGAAAAGGCTACCAAGAATTGAAGCTGTTAGCGTAATAAACCAAAGATCTTGATTTAAAACAGCAATAATTCGTAATAGTGATGCCCCCAAAACTTTCCTAATGGTTAATTCTTTTGATTTCAATCCGATGATGTATATCATAAATCCAGCAAGCCCAAGTACAGACAGGCTAATTGCAAGTATTGAAAAGGTAATACTGATTTGACCTGCCTGCTTTTCTTTCGCATATAAGCCTTTAATTGCCTCATCCATCAAATCATACTCCATGGGTAAATTGGGTTTTATATTATACCATTCATCTTCAATTATTTTGACCACTTCTGACAAATTGGAAGTGCTTGATTTTATCAAAATATTAGTGTTCACGAAGCTGGGGTCATTTCTTAGCGATATAATTTGAGGTGTGATTTTTTCTTTCAAACTATAAAAATGAAAATCCTGAAAAACACCTGAGACCTTTCTTTCAAGAGCATTTTCAGTTCCAGGTCTTAAAGTAATTTTCTTACCAATTGGATCATCTTGCCACCCAAATCGATTTAAGAAATTGTGATTGACGAGTGATACTATTTGCCCATCTTGTGATGACTGAAGCACACTTTTGAAATCTCCATGCGTGAGATCCATACCCATCACATCAAAATAATCAATGTCAACACCATAGGAGAGAAGGTTTTCATATGTTTCATCTACTCCTTCTACAGTGTAAGCCAATGGAGTCATTCCATCGCCCATCATTGGACCAAATGCGACACCACCTATCTGAGGGTATGTTAGGAGTTTAGTTTTAAGCAGTTCGTAATTTGAAAATTCACCGATATCGTAGGCGTTCGTTATTTTGATAACATTGGATGCATCAAATCCCATATCCTTATTGTCTAAGTATCGAATTTGTTGGTTCATAAACCAGCCAGAAATACCTAGAGTAAACAATAGTATAAGCTGTAAGAATATCAATCCATTTCTGTATTTGGTGCCTCCGGTGATATTCATCGCTGATTTACTTTTTAACAGTGTATTTGTATCAGTATTGCTGAGCGCCAAGGCTGGATAAATCACTGTGATTATGCTGATAACTATAAGAAAGCCAAAAGTGCCGAAAATGTATGTTCCTGAAGTAAGAAGCTTATTTTCGAGGTTGGTGTCAAGGATAATATTCAACGCAGGTAGCGCAAAACTGAAGCCAATCAGAATTATTGGAATTGTCAAAGACATGGTGGTGAGTGATTCATAGATAAATGCAAAAACTATCTTTGTCTTTGATTCGCCAAATACTTTTCGGATCCCCACTGCACGTCCTTTTCCTAAGTATATCGCTAGTGATAAGTTGATGTAGTTAGTTATTGCAATTAGTAGAATGAGTGCTCCTACAATCAAAAAGACTTTTAATTGCAAAGGGTCTCCTTTCCCTGCCGATCCAAAAGCAGCATCAGATTCCAAATAGATATCAGGAACTGATATGAGTTTAACTTCGGAGAGAATATGGTAATCGTTAAATGCCACATCCATTGCTTCTATTTTGCGAGCTAGCTCTTCAACATCTGCATCTTTTGCCAATTCAAAATAGTTCTGTGAATGATGATGCTCGCGATCATAAAGTGATTTGTTGGTGTAGAGAATATCGAATGCTAAGTGAGTATTTGTGGGTAAGTCTTCAATTACTCCTGTCACCTTAAATTGGAGCGTGTCGAAAAGGAGTACTTCTCCAATCGGAGAAAGGTTGCCGTAGTATTTAGTGGCCGTGGCTTTGGTTAAAACAATGGCGTTTGGTTCTTCAAGCATGGTTTCCTTATCTCCCTCAAGTATTTTATAATCAAAAAACTGGAAAAAGTTAGAACCTGGGTTGGTTTGTATAAGTCTGGTCTCAGCAAACTTTTTATCCTTATAGCTGACAAAAGCTTTTGGAGCTCTGTTGATCAATACTGTGTTTAGTACTTCCGGGTATGCACCTTTGGAGAGTTCGCGCGAATGCTCCACACCTAAATTGGAAAACCAAGCTTCACCATTTGTCCTGGCCTCCATGCGATAAATATTGGTAGCATTTTCATGAAATTCATCATAGTGATATTCATGATCAGCGTACACGACAATAAGTAGAGCTGCAATGATGCCAAAAGAAAGTCCAAGAATATTTAGGGTGTTTAGTCCTACAGATTTAAGAAAATTACGAATGCTGAGATTGAAAAAAATGCGCATGATCATATTGTTTTTTCAACAATACGGCATCTTCAAAATCGATTTGAATAATGGTTGGTTAAATAGAGCTAATGAAAAGTTAAAATGGTTAAAGAAAAGTTAAATGGACGTTTCAGCTTGACCAAGTATCTATTAATCCGTTAATTAATTGTTCGAGTAAGGCACAATCGCATGCAATTATCCAAAAAGGCCATTTTTGTTGTAATAGGGTTAGCATCCATCGCTCTGGTGGGATTATCGGTTCTACAAATTCAGAACTTGAGATCTTCGTTGACCACAAACAGGCAAATTTTTCTTCAGAAGGTAGATCTGGCGGCAAGTAAGATTTCAAAAGAATTCCTGACAAATCCCCAATATGCTAAGAGTTTAAGGGAGGCAGAACATCGCATGAAAAAGAGCGATCAACTCAACGATCCTATTATGGATCAGCATATGAAAGGCATCATGGAGCCGATTTTTGAAGAGTATGGAATTGATCTAGCTTATGAGTATGCCGTCTATATGCACAAGGACTATTCCGAGGGTTTCAGTTTTGTAATGGGTGATAATGGTGCCAGCTTGGATTTTGAGCTAGTGAGTTGTGATAACCCAAAAGAGCGCGGCCATGGATGGGCCAATCTTACTTGCTCTTCGGGGGGGAACCTACATCTTGCACTATTCTTTCCAGAGCAAGATGCTTATGTAT
>CAZWLS010000179.1:3721-8687 GCA_964634415.1 uncultured Roseivirgaceae bacterium
AGTCAAGTGGAGCTTTGATTTTATCTATAGTATTTATCCTTTTATTGATCGGATGTTTTGCATACACATTGCTAATTATTCGAAAACAAAAGAGGCTTTCCTTGATCAAAAATGACTTTATAAACAACCTCACCCATGAGTTTAAAACACCTATCGCATCAATAGCATTGGCAACTAGTATGCTTAAAAGTAATAAGCCTTCTATTGAGAAAAGGAAACGCGCCAACTACTTAAACCTTATTGAATTAGAATCTAAAAGACTCGAAGGACAGGTAGATAAGGTCTTGCAAATTGCTATGATCGATTCTGGAAACTTTACACTGGAGAAAAAGAGGTTAGATGTTCATGAAGTAATTAAAAGAGTAGTTAGTAGTACCGAATTGGTGGTGAGCAAACGCAAAGGCTCAATTTCTCTAAATCTAAATGCGACACAATCTGAGGTAATGGCAGATGGTACGCACTTAGTGAATATCATCTACAATTTGATCGATAACGCGCTTAAGTACACAATAGATATTCCTGAGATAACCATTACCACCTCAGATCACGTTCAAGGAATTGAGATTTCCATACAAGACAATGGCATTGGAATAGGGGAGGATATACAACATTATATTTTCGACAAATTCTACCGAGCTGAGTCGGGAAATATTCAAAATGCCAAAGGGTTTGGATTGGGGCTGAGCTATGTCAAAAAAATTATAGAGGAGCATAAAGGAAGAATTGATTTAAGAAGCACTTTGGATAAGGGAAGTGAATTTCGTTTATACTTTCCGTTTAGCTAAACTATGGGTAAGATATTACTAGTAGAAGACGATGAAAGCTTTGGGTATATTCTGCAAGAATACCTTGAGTTGCATGATTTTAATGTTACACTTTCGAAAGACGGTGAGGAGGGATTGAGGACATTTCGAGAGCAAAATTTTGATTTGTGTCTTTTGGACGTGATGATGCCTTTAAAGGACGGCTTCACGTTAGCCAAAGAAATAAGAGAGGTCGATCCTGATATCCCATTTATGTTTCTTACTGCAAAAGCATTGAAGGTTGACAAACTGAAAGGCTTTAGGTTGGGTTGTGACGACTACATCGTCAAGCCTATTGATCAAGAGTTACTGATTGCCCGGATTAAAGCGCTCATAAAGCGCGCTTGCACTGAATCTTCAGTCATCCAAAATTCATATGAGATAGGTAAGTATCAATTTGACTTTAGCAATCAATTACTCAACCTAGGTAATCAATCCCAAAGACTGACAGAGAAGGAAGCTAAAATCTTACAATTGTTGTGTGAAAGCAAACATGAAGTTTTAGATCGAAATAAAGCTTTAAAAGAAGTGTGGGGTAAGAGTGATTTTTTCAATAGAAAGAGCATGGATGTTTTCATCCATAAACTTCGCCAGTACCTAAAAGCAGATCCTTCGGTACAAATAATTAATGTCCATGGAAAGGGCTTCGTCCTTGAGGATAGGTGATGCTTCTATATTAACCTTTAACTGATTTTAACATTTACGTTCGAGGGATGCTTCGAGCGATCGCGTCTATAGGAAAAACTAAAAGAGATAGACATGCGAAAAATTCAGTTAATAATTATAACCCTAGTAATAAGTGGTTTGGTTTGGGGATCATGTGGAAATGATGACTCAGTAAATGCGGGTACTCTGTCAGAGTTACCGGCAGCATTTGATGCATTCGATACTGATAATACGGTTATTATTCTCAACGGCAGCGAAATCATCATTGAGTCTAATGGTATGCCTAATCATACTTCTCCATATTGGTCTAATACTACTGCGCGAACTGCAATCGATCCGATGGGTAACGTGCTCACTACACCTGCAGCTGCAGAGAACCATCCACTTTTTGTAGAGCCAACAGTAACCTCGCATGCCATGATGGCTCCAGGTAATATTGATGATTTTAATGGTTCGTATTCTCTTACAGTGCCAGCAATTCCTGTTAAAGCGTCTTCATCATCTGCCACAGGATTAGGTCCAATTGGCATTGCAGTCAGCGGAGCAATGATATATAATGACGAGGAGGGACCTAATGTTCCTCTTGATGATGCAGCTCCTTCGCTAGATTACAATGGAGCACATACTGGACCTCAGAGTTATCACTATCATCTGGAACCCGTTTCATTTTCTGATGATGATGATAACCTTATTGGCATTATCGCAGATGGATTTTTCTTGTACGGAAGAAAATGTACTTCCTCAGGTACTTATCCTACTGACTTGGATGAATCAGGCGGACATACAAGCTCCACCAAATACAACGCGGAGGAGGAATATCATTATCATATTCAGAACGAACTATATTTAAATCAATATTACATTTTGTTTCCAGGGGATTATCAAGGATCAGCCAATGCAATCAATTAGTGTAGAAATAGTGCTGATAGTGCTTAGGGCTTGCTTTATGAGCACTGATATCGAATATCAGAGTTCTGAAATGGCATCAATAAATATCATAGAAGATATCAAGAATTTGAATTTAGACAAGGATAGCGGGATTGTTCTCTTTGGTGAGAAACCATTCACAGGTATTGGGATAAAGAAGTATTCTGATGGATCGTATGCTGAGGCGATATCTTACAATAGAGGTAAAAAAGATGGTAAGCGATTTAAATGGTTTCAATCGGGAATCAAAAGTTACGAGGCTGATTACACAAATAACCTGTTACATGGTGAGGTGAAATCATGGTGGATTAATGGAGAGCTTCGATCAGAGTCGAATTACGCAAATGGAAAACCACATGGTGTGCAAAAACAATGGTATGATACCGGTGCATTATTTAAAGTCATGAATATGGTCAACGGTAAGGAGGAAGGGTTGCAAAAAGCATGGAGAAAAAATGGAAAACTATATGTCAATTATGAAGCGAAAAATGGAAGAGTATTTGGTCTTAAGAGAGCGAGTCTTTGTTATGAACTTGCTGATGAAAAGGTCGTCTTTAATGATTAATGGGATTGCTGTAGTTCTTATTCTATTTGGTCTAACTGGTTGTTCCAACTCACGCGAACGAGATAGTAGAGTTGATGTTCTACCATATTATAATGAAGCGTCTTTTACGCCTCAGTGGTTTGAGGATAATGAATCGGTGCCAAATGATTTTCATAAGCTTCCTGAATTTTCATTGATAAATCAGAATGGAGAGATCTTCAATGAGCAATCGATTAAAGGGAAAATTGTGGTGGCAGATTTCTTTTTTACTACATGTCCAGGTATTTGTCCTAAAATGACGAATAATATGGCATTAGTGCAAGATGAATTCCTGAATGATGATCAAGTAGTTCTTCTTTCTCATTCAGTAACACCGGCCTATGATAGTATACCCATTTTGAAAGAATATGGTGAGATGAAAGGGGTAAATGGGAAGAGATGGCATCTGTTAACAGGTAATCGAGAGGTGATCTATGATCTTGGTCGCAATTCGTATTTTGTCGAGGAGGATCTTGGACTATCAAAAGATCCGAATGACTTTATACATACAGAAAATTTTGTCCTTGTTGATGGCAATGGTCATCTGAGAGGGATATACAATGGATTAAATAAAACTGCAATTTCACAATTGATAGCAGACATAAAAATTTTAAAAACACAAACACTTTAAAATAGACTATTATGAAAAAAACAGTAATGATATTGGGCTTAGTATTATGCGTACATTTTGTAAACGCGCAGAACCAAAGACCACAGCGTGGTGAACGACCCTCGCCAGAAAAAATGATTGAAAGGGCTACCAAAGAATTGAGTCTGACAGCGGAGCAGGTTGAAGAATGGAAAGCTATTCATAAAAAGTATAGCGAAGACATGAAAGATCGCTCGAAAGCAGAAGAAACGAGAAAGAAGATGGGGACTGAGTTGGAGAAAACTCTTACTGAGGAGCAGCTAGAGAAGTTTAAGAAAATGAGACCGAAGAGAAGACCTAATAAAGATGGTAGGTAAAAAATTATTTAGGGAATTATCCAATTGTTATTCCTAAGTAAAAAATGAGTCACAATAAAAAATAGGGGTAAATCCGATAGTCTTTTTGTCGGATTTACCCTTTTTTTGATTCATAGATAACCAGCTACCTATAATGTTATATTTAAAAAACTCAGCTCACCAGCGAGAATTACGAAAATCGATAAATAAGCTCGTCTCAGATATCCATAAGTCGGTTCTGGATCGAAATGATCTACTTGCCGAAAATGAAGAGTCTGTTGCAAGTTATGTTTCAAGGCTCAACGATGAATTACTCAATAGATCATTCCTTGATTATTGCAGTGCAGCAAAAAACTATGTCAATAACAAGTAATTAATTGCCGCCTTTTGGCTTTAATGGAACTTGTGGGATTGGAGTACCGTGAGAGCCATCTTTGCAACACATAGGAAGTTTTTCGTAAGAAATCGGATTTCGTGTTAACGTGTCCGCATGATATCCGACCATTGTTATTCGTTTTCTTAACGTCTCCGCATCTGTTTTTTTAGGATTATAAAGAATGGTCATTACTTTATCATCAAGATTTAGTGTGGCCTCCTTCACGCCTTTTTCAAAAGCCAAATCTTTTTCCAAGGTGTACTGGCACATATCGCATATGGCAGAGGTTTTAATTTCTACTTTGAATCCACCATCAACAGCTACAGGTTCTTTTTGACCATAAGCTGCTATCATGCAAAAAGTTGTAATTATTGTAATCAGTGTTTTCATATCTATAAATTATTAAGTCTTAGTTACGTTTTATTTTATATCTAAACCCAACATAAACCATCCTTCCTGCAATAGGTGCCCAGACGATCGATGCATCAAAATTGGTGTCAAATGGATTTTCAGAATCTATAATCGGATCTTCTTGTGTGAAACCCAGAAGGTTCTCGGATCCTAGGTAGATGCTGCCCCATCTGTATCCACGACTTACTTGAGCATTGAGTAAGAAAAAATCTGGTGAGGTTAAATCTCGTTGAAACTCAGCAGGTTTATCTGATG
>CAZWLS010000180.1:0-8643 GCA_964634415.1 uncultured Roseivirgaceae bacterium
TCGAGCATACCGATCAAATTCCTTATCCGATAGCTTCCGAGAACTCATAGTCTAAAGTTTTTTTTAATAAATCCTTCAACATTTGTCTCGCCCTGGAGAGGTTTGACTTTGAAGCGCCAACTGAAATACCTAGAGCTTTTGCAATCTCCTCATGCTTATATCCATCAATGGCATAGAGATTGAAAACGGTCCTGTAAGAAGGGGTAAGCTGATTAACTATAGCAAGCAAATCTTCATAAGATAGCTGGGCTGTTATAAGCTCTTCTGCATGAATTGCTTCTGCATTTCCATCATCATACCCTTCCAAAAAATCATACTTCTTCATCTTTCTGTAATGGTCCATAGCGGTATTAATAATAATCCTCCTAAACCACCCTTTGAAAGTGTCATTCTTAAAGTTTTTAATTGTTTTAAAAACTTTCATATAGCTGTCATTTAGTACTTCTACAGCTTCTTCATATGTCGCTGTGTACCTTAGACTCACACTCATTCCGTAAGAGAAAAAATGCTCATATAAAGCCTTCTCACTGCCTTGTTTCTGCTTTTGGCAGTCCTTAATTAATATGTTGACTTTATTTTTCAAGTGTTATTTGAATCACTTATTTCCTCTTTTTAGACCGAACGCCCATTTTTTAAATATGGTTGCTTCGGCTATTGAAATAAGTTGATTTTTGTAATGTAAATATATAACTCACACTAAATCAACAGGTTATAAGAGGCAAGTTTTAGCCAATATGTTAATTGAAAGACGAACGCTAAAACCTGAACGATTGGCTATAATTTTTCGGGCAAATGATAAATGGGTACGGGTTCTTCCTTTAGTTCAAGAACTCTAAATTTCTTGAAGTCTTCTCTTCGCATGCGGTAAGCATTCATGGCAGCCTTACCTAACTTATTTGTGAGTTTGTGGTTGACAAGGGCTCCAGCGATCGCACCTACTCCAGGTATCAGCTGAAGAAGCTTGGCGAGATCAATATAATCTCGATACTCAAGCTGAAAAGTACGCCAATCGAAGGTGTTAAAATCGTCGGGGAGCTGTTCTTTTATCAGTTCCCAACTTTCCATTTTCTCAAAAATCTCATTCCTTCTTTGTTGGCTTGAAAAAGTAAGTTGAAAGATGTGTAAAATGTACAGCCTTTCTTTGTAGTCCTTGGTGTCATATCCATACCTCGAAGCTATTTCGAATAGCATTTTCATTTTAAGAGTGAGCCATAGTGGGAAATCAGCTAGACTAAGTAGAAACCCACCAAATCCGGTTGCGGCTCCCTCTACTGCTGCAGAGGAAGAGTAGAAGTTAATTCGCTCTTTCACCTTGGCCTCTATCTCTTCTAGCGCGCCTATTTCTTTTCTTGATCGGGTGGTAAACCCTGATCCAAAAATTACTGCACGCGTTATCTCTTTGATTGCCTTAGTAATCGCATTGTGTACTTTTTCAGGGATTATATTATTTACCTTTTTCTGAACTGATTTGGTTGTACGATTCCAGAATGTAGGGTTTTTGCGCATGGCAGATTGCCATTCTTGCAATTCTTGGGAAGCAAGAAAATGATATACAGAATTTGGATCAGATGAAGACATTAAAGTCTGTATACGGTTAGATCTGACTAATGATCCAGAATTATTCAAAGAGTTCTCTATTGTCATTTAATGCTTCACGTTTTGTTATGTTTGAACTTCAATGAAACACTCACTATTTCTCCTTTTATTTCTTGCATTTACTTCGGTACCCGGTCAAATAGCAGACGCTTTTCTTCACATTTATTCATCTAGCGATAAGGTGATAAAAGGTGACTATGCGGTTGTTACTGTATCTGTGATGGTGAATGAATCTAATCGAGTCTCAATGAGATTTTATAATCTCGCAAGTCAGATAACAGACTTAAATAAGACCATTCAGCGTACAGTCACTTTTTATGGGAATAGTCCAATCACGAATATCGACGGAGTTGAAGTAGTGTACGATGGCGAAAATTATACAGAGTACAAGATTTTAGAATATGCAATTTGTCCAGATTCTGGTTTGGTAATCTCACCTCAAAAATTAGAGATGCTTATGTTTCCTGACTCAAGCATCCTAACTCTTAATAGTCAAGAGCTTAAAATCAGTGTTGAAAATTCTTATGATGCAGATTTAATTGGTGACTTTAAACTGAAAGTCCTCTCTACAGACCTAAAATTCAATACTGGTGAAACTTCCATCATTGAATACGAGCTTTTAGGATTTGGCAATCTCTATCCATTTCTACCAAAGTCTATAGACAATGAATACATGTATTCGAAAACAACGATGATGGCTTTTGAAGATTCATTATTCACCAACGGGAATTATAGAAATATCAAAAGGTTCAGAACTGAAGTATTTCATAAAAAGAAAGGGAGAATTGATCTTAGTAGTTTTTTTAGTATTAGTTCTTATTCTCCGAAGCTAGAACGATCTTATGAGATCAATTTACCCATTGATTTAACTATTCAAGGCGAAGATCAAGAGCGCATTGTAGAGGAGCATGAGAGTAATTTTGTTGTTTTATTGGATAATTCTGAATCGATGGAGATACAGGATTATGTTCCAAATCGATTCGCAGCAGCAAGTGAACTGGCAAATAAACTACTCGAGAATAATTCCAATTTCTTTTATCTCGTATCTGGACAGCCAATGAAGATTAGTGAGAATACCGTAGTAGACAGTCTTTTATATCATAGAAAATATCGTGGCACATCTATTGGGAACGCTATCTGGCAAGCAGTGGATGATATTAAAGATATTTCTGGTAAAAAGGGTATTATTCTTATTACGGATGGAGATGCCACAAGCGGCAATGTAACTGCGCGTACCGCCGCACTGCGAGCTAAAAAGCATAATATTAAGCTATATGTGGTAGGTGTAGGAACTACTGGACTTGCTCCATATGGAACTGATATTTTTGGAAATACCAGATACATTGAAGATACCTTTGATGATGCTTCATTAAAAGAGATTGCTGAATTAAGCGGCGGGAAATACTATTATTTGCTGTGGTTGGATTATAAGGAAATGGCCAAGTACTTAAAGATCTTAATTTTAAATGAATTGAAATGATTGCAAGGATTTGGCATGGAAAAACTAGTGCTAAGGATTATGAAGCATATACCAAGTTTATGCAAGAAAGAGCTATTCCAGACTACAGAAACACAATAGGATTTATAAAACTGAGTTTTCTAAGAATGATTGAAGGCGACATAGCGCACTTTAAACTCATTACTTACTGGGAAAATATGGAGGTGATTAAAAACTTTGCTGGAGATGATTTTACCAAAGCCAAATATTACCCTGAGGATGAGTCGTTTTTACTTGAGTTTGAAGATCGAGTACAGCATTATGAAGTGTTTGCAGAATAGCTTTTTTACGATTTTTCTCATCGGTCTGAGTACGGCTACCCATGCACAAAATGATGGATTGGTAAAGCGTGTATGGAATTCCGTATTTAATGATACTACTTCAATAGAGCAGCCTAAGTTTATCGCTTATCCTACAATTGCTTTTGCCCCAGAAACACAATGGGAGTTTGGTGTGAGTGCAGTATATGTTTATTACGCCAATAAAGACATCAACAATAGGCTAAGTGAGATCACTGGCTTTTCATTCATAACTCTTGAGAAACAATATGGTCTTTGGATGGATCATGCACTTTATAGTGATAAAAGCCTCTGGTTTTTCTTAGGGAGAATACGGTTGCAACAGTTCCCATTGCTCTATTTTGGAACAGGTATAGACATCGATGGAGAAGAACTAGCTCAAATTGATGCGGGAAGTATCAGCATTAGGGAACGGATATTACGGAGGGTCAAAGGAAGTTTGTATCTAGGTTTTGAAACAGATTTTCATCGGCTATCCAGTGTCAAGTTTAATAGAATTGCAACTGAACCTTTTAATGAGCCACCTGGAATTAGGAAGTTAACTAACATAGGTCTTGGTTTAGGATTGGTTTACGATGATCGTCACAATGTGCTTAATGTAAGAGAAGGGTTTTTTGGTGAAATGGGATTCTTAAGATATGATGACAGTTGGGGCAGCGACTTTGAATTCACGTCTTACTTCTTTGATGCCAGATATTATTTACCTACAACTAAATCTCAGGTTTTAGCATCTCAACTCTTTTTCTCAGATGTACGTGGTACTGCGCCTTTCTCGCAGCTTTCGTTGATGGGAGGGGAGTCCTTGATGAGAGGATATTATTTAGGAAGGTATAGAGATAATACACTTCTAGCCGCTCAAACGGAATATCGGTTTCTACCGTTTCCGTTTAGTGAACGTTGGGGCGCAGCTGCTTTTGTAGGTGTAGGTACAGTTAGTGATGGTGTGCCCAACTTAGATTTTAGTAAGTTAAAAGTCGCTGGAGGAACTGGGGTGAGGTTTTTGATTTTTAAGAGTAAAGACATCTTCACTCGATTCGATGTGGCTTTTTCGGAAGATGGCCTGGGATATTACTTTTTTATTGGCGAAGCTTTTTAGCAGATTGGCGGAACGAAGCGGGGAAAGGCTCCGTCCCGCATAACAATCAACCCATCTCTACTAGTTCGTAACCGACGCCTGATCCAAATTCATCGGTCTCCACTTCTTGATAGTAATTATTGTTCCATACGTAGTACTCAGTACCGGCTATTTCTTTCACATCATAACCTTCAGGGATTCCATCCACTAAAGCACCAGAGGGAGCCTCGGCAACTTCGTATTCTTCACCGGATTTTATGTAGTAGGTGCCATAGTAATAGTGATAAGAGCCTCTAGGAACGACTACTTTTACACTGTTTGTTGGTATAGATTTAACCCTAAGGCCTCTAACAGGTCTTACTACTACAAACTTGTTTCCTGTAGGTCGATAGAAAATTCCCTTATGATAATGGTAGACCACATTCGATCTTCGAACTATCACAGAGCCTTTTGGAACTACAGCGACACTTGCACCATATCTTGACAAAGATGCGTATCGAACGTGAGCTCTTCTCCGGACTCTTCTACGTGCAGTTCTCCTTACTTTTCTTTTTGCTTTACGGCGTTTTACTACTCTTTCCTTTTTTGTGTTTTGTGCTTCTACCTGTGGTTGAAACATTGGTGCTGCCATCAAAATGGAAAGAAAAATCAGTATATAAATTCGTTTCATAATTTAACTATTTCCCCTTTTGACAGTTTTTCATAATAATGGTTTAATCGAAAAACATTTTCTTCTTTGAATTTTTCTTAAGAAATTAAGATTACCAACCACCTAGCCAAAATGAGTGAGAATAGTCAAAATCTTGATGCTGCCATCTACATGGAAGCATTCCGAATAAGCCCCCAAGGGATAAGCCTAATTAGTCAAACGGGTATTTATTTAGATGTAAATCAGAATTTCGCTGAATTGCTCGGCTATGAATCTAAAGATGATCTCATAGGAAAATCGATACAAGAAGTGACTCATCCTGATGATTTTGAGATGGATCGACAGATGACAGAGAAAATTTTTTCGGGAGACATCGATACGTTTGAGTTAGATAAACGATTCATAAAAAAGAATGGAGATGTGACATGGTTGAAGCTGCATGCTAGCACCTTTCAAGGAGAATTTGGAATTGGAATTTTAGAGCCTATTAGTGAGCGTACCAAACTTGAAACCAGGATAGCCAGGCTCAAAAAAGACCTTGATCAATTTATTTATCGAGTTTCTCATGATATCAGATCTCCAGTTGTCAATATCTTAGGATTGATGTCTTTAGATTCTGAAAGTAGGAAAGAGGTGAATCTGATGGACCAGGTTAAAAAAAGTGCAAAAAGACTGGATCATATAATCAGAGAAATTGCTGATTATGATCACAATAGAAAATTTCCAGTCAAGGCTGAGCATGTAAATCTCAATGAACTTATAGAAGAGATATGTAATGATGTGTTGCGTGAGAAAACGGAAGAAAAGCGTATTCAAATTCAACAGAAAGTAAGTCACTACAATGGAGTGACAGTAGATCATTCCAGGCTCAATATTGTACTCAAAAACCTCATTTCTAACTCGCTTTCATTTGGCAAAGAAGATGGCCACACCATTGTGGCTGCAGATGTAGTGGATTCTGAGTTAGTACTTACAATAAGTGATGATGGTGTTGGGATCAGAAAGGATATCCAAGCCAAAATCTATGATATGTTTTACCGCGGAAGTAATATCAGTGAAGGTGCTGGCTTGGGTTTATTCATTGTAAAAGACATTCTAAAGGAGATAAATGGAGAGATCTCCTTTACTTCTGAAGAGGGATCTGGTACTGAGTTTGTTGTAAGAATTCCAATAAGTCAGTCGACTAAAAACTAATTCGTTTTTTTTGCGGTTGTATCCCTTTCAAGATTTTAAATTCATTTTATGATTAATAGAGTAATACTCCTCGCACTAATATTTTCTGCTTTTCTTTCTCCAAACTTATCTCACGCTCAAGTGGATGAAGATGAATTAGGTGGTTGGTATATGTATTTTTTCAATACCACCTTTAATGATGGTCCATGGGGCGTACAAGGGGATGTGCAATACCGAAATTGGAATGTTGCCGGAGATCTTGAACAACTGCTGCTAAGGGGTGGAATTACCTATAAGCCAGAAGATGCGAACATTAAGTTCACTCTGGGTTATGGTAACATTACTACTGGTACCCCAGGGGATGATAATTCTACTACTTCTGAGAGCAGGATTTATCAAGAGGCACTTTTCCCAGTAAGATTTGGAAATCGCTTTCATACAAATCACAGGTTTCGGTATGAGCAGCGTTTCGTAGAAGGACAAGATTTTCGAACGCGCTATCGATATAATTTATTCTTAAACGTTCCATTAAATGAAGTGGAGTTTGTAAAGGGAACGTTCTATTTATCATTCTACAACGAACTATTCATTAATGGGCAACAAGACATAGGTGAAGGACAGACAGTAGAAGTATTTGATAGAAATCGTTTTTACTCAGCTGTTGGTTTGGTGATTCGTGAAGGTTTAAGAACTCAAGTTGGATTTATGCGTCAGTCCACCAACAACTGGAATAAAAATCAACTACAGTTTAGTCTACATCATACCTTCTAAAAATTAGATATAAAAAAACCATCCCGGCTTTCCGGGATGGCATAATAACTACCTAAAGTTTAACCTTGTTGTTTAACCTAATATTTACTAGAAAGGAATAGTTATTAACACGTTATATTTTAAGCTGGTCCGCTGATGTTGATGTCGAATGTGATATCAAGATCAGTACCACCATCTTCTGAAGATGAGTCTGCATCTTTGATTGCAGGCTGGTGCTTCAAGATTATTCTGAATTCACCAGTAGTTGTCGTTTCACCACCTGTTGTCCAGTTAGTATCAAGACCTACTGGCAACATATTATCATCTTCATCATTATAGTTAACATCATCAGCTCTATCGTCAATGTTTCCATCTCCGGTTGGATCTGAGAAGATGTCTGTTGTGAAAGCAAAGAAGAACATGTGCTCATCTGCTTCTTCTTCAATTTCAGCAGTGATGTCTTCGTCTTCAGCACCCAAAGTATTAGCTAAAGTGATTGTTAGATCATATTCTGTATCTGCATCCAATTCGATAGCATCGATGGTTGGCTCACCAACTCCTTCACCATCTTCGTCAAACCAAGTAGCCGTGATAGCATCTCCTCCACCAGTCGGAGTGAATGTTAGCACTACTTCGCTAATCACTTCCTCTTCCTCGTTCGGATCTTCTTCGATATTTAGCGGGAAAGTGATATCTAAATCTGTACCTCCTATAGTTGCATCAGATGTCGCTGTTTTTAAATCAGGCTGATGCTTCAGTACGACATTGAATTCTCCAGCAGACTCTGTATGCGCACCTGCAGTCCATGAAGTAGTAAGACCAACTGGCAGTCCATTCTCATCCATATCGTCATAGTTCACAGCATCCGACGCATTATCTACGTTACCGTTACCTTCTGGATCGGCAAAAATGTTATTAGTGAAACTGAAGAAAAACTGATGCTCAGCATCTTCTGCTTCGATTTCTGCCGTAATGTCTTCGTCTTCTGCACCAAGTGTGTTGGCAAGAGTAATAGTCAAAGTGTACTCTTCACCTTCAATAAGATCAATTTCATCAATGGTTGGTGCTCCAGACCCTTCGCCGTCAGCATCAAACCATGTAGCAGTGATAGCATCTCCACCGCTTTCAGGGGTGAATGTAAGTACTACCTCAGAGATTACTTCTTCCTCTTCATCATCATCGTCATCATTAGGAGCTGTATCATCATCTGAACAGCTAACCATAACGCTCATGCTCAACAATAGCATAAGGAAGAATATTGATTTGTTCGTTTTCATGTTGTTATAATTAGTTCTGATTATTTGCACCTTCCCATAAATAAGAAAGGAATGCAATACTATTGCAGATAAGCTTAATTTGCAACATTATTGCATTTTAAAATTTGTATTGAAACGCAATGGAAATGTTTCTGCCAGGGGCGTCAGCAAAATATCTAAGCCTGTTAGTATAAATGCGATAGGAGGTATTTAGGATGTTGTCAGTTTTAATAATTGCTTTCCAATTACTGTGATCATAAGAAACGCTACCTCCAATTAGGAAATAATCATTTGGTGGAGCCATGAAATCGAAGATTTCATCGCGATTGATTTCAACCTCACTGTTG
>CAZWLS010000181.1:0-8596 GCA_964634415.1 uncultured Roseivirgaceae bacterium
ACAATGCAATATGCCTTTGATGGCTTTAAAACAATGATTTATGCACTTTCTATTTTTTCTGCTGAGGCCCAATTAAAGCCTGATAGTCAATACTTCAATAAAGAGATCTACAGAAGCACAATTAATGAAGCAGATCCCGAAGATCTGAGTCTTAATAAACACTCTTGGTCTTTGAATCCAAGCGAACAAATAAATCGTATTCTTAATACCAATTCAATGCAGGATTTCGATAAATCTGATTTTGAATTACCCGATATTAATTGGAGAAGGAGAAGAATGGTTGAATACCATGCTCCAACAATTTTACTTCCAATAAATTAGTTGTTCATCACTTCAACCAAACGCATTAGCTCATTGCTTATAGGCTTTGTTTTACTGATGGCTAACTTGAAACTTGTATATGCTACTTCATCATCAATAATACCTGCCATTACATTGGCCTTCCCATTTATCAAACCTTCAACAGCTGCAAGACCAAGTCTACTAGCCAAAATTCGATCCAATGATGTTGGAGAACCTCCTCTCTGCAAGTGGCCTAAGGTAGAAACTCGAATATCCAACTTTGGAAGTTTTCCTTTAACCTTATTTGCTATTTCATGAGCGTTTCCTTGCTCATCACCTTCTGCTACAATTACGATCGCAGAAGTTTTCTCTTTATCTCTACCCTTATTCAAAGTATCTATCACATCTTGAATGGTTGTAGATGTTTCAGGTACCATTACTAACTCTGCTCCACCGCCTATTCCGCAATGAATTGCGATATAGCCAGAATGACGTCCCATAACTTCAATAAAGAAGACGCGATCATGCGAGTTTGCAGTATCTCTGATTTTGTCTATTGCCTCCAAAGCAGTGTTTACAGCCGTATCAAATCCTATCGTAAAGTCAGAACCAAACAAATCATTATCAATTGTTCCTGGAGCTCCTACTGTAGGAATACCGTATTCTTCATAAAAGATATTCGCTCCTGTGAAAGTCCCATCACCTCCAATTGCCACAAGACCCTCTATCCCTTTTGCTTTAAGCTGCTCGTAGGCTTTCTTTCTACCTTCTTTGGTTCTAAAATCTTCGCTTCTGGCAGACTTTAGAATGGTGCCTCCTTTCTGAAGAATATTACTAACTGAATAAGATTTCATGAGATACATATCTCCATTAATGATACCATTGTATCCGTATCTTATTCCATAGACATTCAGTCCAAGGCTGATACCAGATCTTACTACTGCACGAACGCATGCATTCATTCCTGGTGCATCTCCTCCAGACGTAAACACTCCAATATTTTTCATTCTATATTTCTTTTAATCCTAACTCAAAACAGGCCTAAACGTTTGATATCATCCACAGATGATTGCAAGCTTTGAGTTTTTCTAATTGTCTAAATATTTCCAAACCAGACTTGAAGCTCCCAATATCGGAGCATCATCGTCCTTCAAACCAGAGGGTTGTAGTTGTATCTTCTTATCAAGAAATAATGGCATCATATAATGCTCCATATTTTCTTGAGCGGGGGTAAAGATGTGATCGCCGGCTTGAGCCAGACCTCCCAACAAAAATATTGCTTCTGGATCAGTATGAACAACAAAATCGGATAATTTCATTCCAAGGACTCTGCCTGTATATTTAAATGCTTCAATTGCAATCTTATCACCTTTTGCGGCTGCCTCTGTAATGGTCCTGGTGCTGAGGTCATCAAAACTTATTGAACGAAGTATACTTGGCTCTGTATGATCAGCTAACAATTTATATACGGTCCTGCGTATTCCTGTAGCGCTTACATATGTCTCCAGGCATCCTCTTTTTCCACACGCACAATATCTGCCATTAGCATTCACTAGCGTATGCCCAAGCTCGCCAGCGAAGCCATGTTTACCATAAACCAAGTCCCCATTAATCACGATCCCGCTGCCTAAACCTGTGCCAACTGTAAGGACCACAAAGTCTTTCATATCCTTGGCTTTGCCGTAAACCATTTCGCCTAAAGCAGCAGCATTTGCATCATTGGTAAGGACGCATTTCATCCCAAATACTTTCTCGGCTTCTTCAGCAAAATTAGAAATACCTTTCCAAGGAAGGTTCGGTGGATTTACAATGGTGCCTTGGTAATAGTTGGCATTGGGTGCCCCTACTCCTATTCCAATTGCATTATCAATTGGGTGTATTTTCTCGATTTCTTCTTTTAAGGTCTGAAGGAATACTCGATAATCATCGAACTGTTGTGTCTTGATTCTAGACTGTGCTAAAATATTTCCATCTCTATCGGCAATACCAAACTTTGAGTTCGTTCCTCCGATATCTATTCCTATTGCAAGTTTCGTCATCCAGCGACTGCTTTTTTATTAATTATAATGAGATTGGCTAATCCCGCTAAAATTAAAGAGCAACCTGCTAAAAGCATAGTATTAATTGTGGCTTCCCCAAATAAAAATTTATAAGTGAAATTAATTCCGCCTAGTGCGGCAACAATTTGAGGGATAACAATAAACATATTAAACAGTCCCATGTATACACCCATCTTCTTTGCATCAATGGCCGAGGAAAGCATAGCGTAAGGCATGGATAAAATGCTCGCCCAGGCTATTCCAATTCCAATGAAAGATAAGTGAAGCATCCAAGGCTCTGTGATAATAAGCATTGATATGAATCCAAATCCTCCAATAATAAGACTGACCATATGTAGGTACTTTCGATTGATCGAATACCTACTGGTTATAAAAACCAAAAGCAATGCATAAACCATCGATGAAAGTCCGTAAGTCCCCATTGCTGAACCCACTTGATTTGCAGCATCATTATATAGCGACGTTGATGGATCTGTTGCATTAAAAACATGTTCTGTCAAGGCTGGAGTGGCAAAGCTCCACATACTGAAAAATGCGAACCATGAAAAAAACTGAACAACTCCCAACTTCTTCATAACCAGAGGCATAGAAGAAATATTACTCAATATTTCTTTTGCACCATTTAAGAAACCACCAGTGCTTTTGTTAGTCTCTCTAAAAGCTTCCAAGTCCTCGGGCGGATATTCTTTGGTAGTGAAGATGGTATAGAGTATGGTTCCAATAAAGACTATTGCACCAATCAAAAAAGCGACTTTTACACTATCTGGAACGATACCAGAAGGAGCTTCATTCGCGACACCCATCTTTGTAACAAAAGCAGGCAAATTGCTCGCAATCCAAGTACCTACACCTATAATCAGAGTTTGTACTACAAACCCATAAGATCTTTGATTGTCTGGTAGCTTGTCTGCTACTAATGCTCTAAAAGGCTCCATGGATATATTAATACTCGCATCCAAAATCCATAGGAATCCTGCAGCCATCCATAATGCCGATGAATACGGCATGAAAATTAAGGCTATTGAACTAAGGATCGCACCAATCAAGAAAAATGGACGTCTCCTGCCCAGTTTTGCACTCCAAGTTCTATCACTTAAATACCCAATGATTGGTTGTACTAAGAGTCCCGTTAGAGGTGCTGCAATCCATAACATCGGGATGGCATCCTTACTGGCACCCAACGTCTGGAAAATTCGAGACATGAATCCACCTTGTAAGGCAAACCCAAATTGAATTCCAAGGAATCCAAAACTCATATTCCATATTTGCCAAAAGCTTAACTTGGGCTTTTCTGAATTGATAGAAACACTACTCATTACTATTGACCTTTAGATCCTACGTAAAATTGATATGGAGTCATTTCGCTAATTGATGAGATGGTTTCTCCAGAGAAGAAATCCTGAAATTCATCCACTCCATCAAGACTCACATTTTGTGACTCCCCAGATAAGTTGATAACTGTAATTACCTCATTCTCTCCTTTTACTCTGCGATAAGCAATAACCATTGGATTGTCTGTGCTTATAAACTGAGGCTGCCCCCCAAACTCACCGTTATACAATGCTGGATTGGAATGTTTGATCTCAGCGAGTTTTGAATAAAAGTCTTGATATTTGATATCACTCCAATCAATTGAATCCTTGTCAAAAAAGGCCAATCGTCTGCCTAATCCCGCTTCTTGTCCGCTATAAATTAATGGCATGCCCTGGACGGTGAATGCAAAAACTGCAAATGCCTTATGTCCTTCACCAAATCGTTCATAGACTGTCCCATTCCAAGAGTTTTCATCGTGATTGGTTGTAAAATTCATTCTGATCGCATCTGATGGATACCTTTCCAAATCCTTGTTTATGAATGTAATCAGTGAATCGGCATTCTTCTCAGCTTTTGCTACACCATTCATATAATGGTGCAATCCCCATCCATAGGTCATATGAAAAGCATCGTTGTGCATTTCCGGTTCGTCCCATTCTGCTAGCATAAACAAATCCTTATCAACATCGAGTGAATCCTTTGCACGCTGCCAGAATTCCATTGGAACAAAACCAGCAACGTCGCATCTATAACCATCCAAATCGGCTTCTCGAACCCAAAACCTCAATGCATCAATCATATCGTTTTGCATATCCATATTCTCATAATTGAGATCAGCTACATCCGTCCAATCTGTACCTTCAGGCCACGTTACATTCCCTAGTGAATCAGTAGTGTGATATCCAACAATTTCAGTCCATGGATGATCAAAAGCTGTGTGATTTGCTACCCAGTCCAATATCACTTTTATGCCCAGGCTATGAGCGGATTCAACCATGGATTTAAAGTCTTCCATGGTTCCATAATCAGGATTGACAGCTGTATAATCTTTGATTGAATAATAGCTCCCCAATCTTCCTTTTCTATTCTTTTCACCGATAGGCTGTACAGGCATTATCCAAAGAATATCCACCCCTAAATCTTTCAGTCTCGGTAAGTGTTCTGCAAATGCATTGATTGTACCTTCCGGGGTATACTGACGAATATTTACCTCATAAATAACATTATCCTTAGCTTTTTCAGGATAATTTATCACTTCATTCACAGCTTCTGTCTCAGTTTGACCTGTGCATGCACTTAGCAAAATGCTAAGAATTAAGGTTAGGTTTATTGCTTTTTTCATCTGTGAATTAGTTGTATGTGATCATGTCAAAGGAAAATGCTGGTAGCGTGACTAGATTCCCAGCTACCTCGCCAAAGAAATTAGATTCACCTCCTTCTGGAATTGAAACTTCTATTGGGCTATCTGAACTATTGAAAATAGAAATAACGCTGTTTTCAAAATAAGATCTTGCAATTACTAAGTGCGAATTACTTCCTTCAAGAATCTCAGTATCACCATAAATAAGTGCCAGGTTATCCTTACGTAGTTCGATCATCTTTTTTGCGCGTGCTAGGGTTGCTAATTGATATCTGTCAAGATTATCAAATTGCATCTGGCGCCGATTGTCAGGGTCATTTCCGCCAGGCGATCCATATTCGTCACCGTAGTAAATACATGGAATACCGGGAATAGACATCATATATGCCGTTAGAGCAGAAAGTTTCTGATATGCAAGAGTATCCTGTAAGCTGATTTCACGATTCCAGCCTGCATATTTTGTATCCTCACCAAACTTTAACGAACCATCAGCATATGATATAAACCTTGGACGATCCTGATTGCCAGTGATATACCCCACCAAGTTATGATCACCGTAGTATTTTATACTTTCTCTTAGTGAATTCCCTAGCTCATTTAGCGCACCTGCCCCTGCAAATGCGGACACAGCTCGATCATACATATTGAAGTCAAATTGGGCATCCAACATCCCCGTATTTATGTAACTTTTAATGAGCTCATGACTTCCATAAGTCTCACCTATTTTTAATACACTTCGATCGCCCTTCAGTAACACATCCTTCTTTACTTTCTTAGTAAGTGTTCTCCAAAAAATTTCAGGAATGTGCTTTGTTGCATCATGCCTAAAACCATCAATACCGTATTCCTGGAGCCAAAACATAGCTGAGTCCGTCATTGGATCAACAGTTTCCATTCTTGACAAATCAAGTGTTGGCATGAATGTATCAAACCAGGTAGTCAGTCTATGATCATCCCACCTTTCTGTATTTAAGGATCCATCAGGTAAATACAGATCCGTAGCCCAATCTGGATTTTCCTGATAGATTGGGTGTTGTTCATGAACATGGTTTGCCACATAATCAAGTAGTACATTCATATTCTGACCATGAGCAACATCGATTAGTGACCTAAATTCTTCAGATGTTCCGAAACGATAATCAACCCTTAAATTCGAAATGGGCCAATATCCATGATATCCAGAAAAACTAGTCTCAGGCTCCGGATATTTACCAAATGCTCCTTCTGGATTTTGAGTTATTGGAGAAAGCCATACGGTATTTACCCCCAAATCCTGAAAATAACCATCAGCGATTTTCTGTGTAACTCCCGCCAGATCACCTCCGAAATAATCAGCTTTTGGGTGTACTTCGGGAATATTCAATGGTTTGTCATTACCGGTATTACCGTTATTAAATCGATCAACCATTAAGAAATACATGATCATCGCCTCGTAATCATTTCGATCAAGTTGCTCTGAAGCAGAAAGAACCTTTCCATTATTTAATGGCACAAGAACATCATTGCTGACACCCTCTTTATTGTAAGCCCATAGTCGAATCGCAGATCTTCTTATGTTTTTGGCATTTTCCGGAATTGAAACAACTATCGCATTTCTGTTAATACTGATGTAATCATCGGGAAGTAGTTGATTGCCCCAATAGGCATACACTTTTTCAATTGTATTATTACTTACAAGTCTAATCTCATTTGCACCATAACTATCTGTTTTTATGCGGGGGACAAGCGAAGCATCCGGCCCTGCTATTTTAATAACCGAGTTCCATCCTCCCATTCCATTGCTAATGGAGTCAATATTTTGGGGATCAAGCATTTCCTTACCATCAATCACATACAAGTATTGATAAGTACCAGGGCTAAGTAGTACATACCCAGTAAATTCTCCATCTTGTTTTTCGAGTACTGTATTGTTTGGATTCCAAGCGTTGAATTCACCTTTGATCATCACCTTATCCTCTGCACCTGAAGATGGAAACAAAAATGAATACAGCGTCTTTTTAGTGCGCCTCAAAAGAACACTTTCACCTACACCGGTTGACCAAAATGTTAGATTATACAAGTCTTTTTTGGCCTTTCCGGTAATGGAAAGAACTCCTTCCCTTTCCTGTAGCGTAAATGGTCCATCTGATGTAATTGAATCTATTCTAGATGGATCTACTATATAATCAGCAACCTGAATATCTGTTTTGTCCATTCCAAGATGGATAGGAGTTGCCTTGCCTAAAATGAGAGGTGCTTCTAACGTCTGAAGTGATGCTGATTCGCATGATGCAAGTAGCAGAACAATGCTACCAACTAAAAGTAATTTCCTCATTCGTATAGTCTTTTTCAATAGTAAAAACCTGATCAGATTTTAGATTGTCTCTTCGATCATCTTCAAAAGGATCAAAATTTGAGATAGGCTGTACGTAAGAATATGATTGCTTTTCTAGTTGATTCACTTCGCTCTCTTCGAAACCATGAAGAACTACCTTGACCTTCTTTATCTTACTCGAATAGCTACCCTGAGCCTTTTCAATGGAAATATTCTTATTACTTGGATCAAATACGATATTCCTACGATGGTATACTCCTGCTACATTTTCAGTTGAAACTCCATCATCCTCGTAATATTCTGTATTGCATATTTCGTCTCCATTGTAAACATGCAGTTCCAGGCTCTCACCAATGTCTTTGGAATTTTGTTGTGCATCTGAGTAAACAGGAATGATTGATGAAGCTTTCACGAAGAGTGGCAAATGCTCCAAAGCGTACTCTCGGATATTTACCTGGCCTCCTTCAAACTTTTCGTCAGTAAAAAACTCATACCATTCTCCTTGAGGAAGATAAATTTTTCCAAATCTCTGATCGCTAGCTAAAGGCGCCACAAGTATGCTTTCTCCGAACATGTATTGATTCTCAAAATCAGAATCGTAGATGTTATCGTCAGTAGTGTAGTCAATACATAAACTTCTTGTAATCGGTGTGCCCTTTTCCGAAGCTTTCAAAAATGCCTGATAGACGTATGGCATCAATTTGTATCTTAAACGAATGTAGTTTTTGGAGATCTCCTCAACTTCTTCACCATATGACCAAGGCTCTGAATCATTAGAATTAATCATTGAATGGCCACGGAAGAAAGGTGAAAAAGCTCCAACCTGTATCCATCGAGCAAAAAGATTGCTTTGTCCATTCCCTGCAAATCCTCCAACGTCATAACCCGAAAATGGTACTCCAGATAATCCTAAACTGTTAACCATCCGAACACCGAGCATCATATGTTCATCGTTCGCTACATTATCACCTGTCCAAAGGGCACTGTAGCGTTGTACCCCTGCAAAACCTGCTCTGGTGAGAATGAATGGGCGTTTTCCATCTAAGTTTAATTTTGCTCCTTCGTATGCACTCTTCGCCATTTGCATACCATAAATGTTTCTTCCCTTTCTGGTGGTAGCTCCCTCCCCTTCAAAATCAAATACAATATTTTCGGGCAGCATCTGCCCCCAGGTGGCTATCTCATTCATATCATTCCAGAACCCCTTAATACCAATCTGAGTGTAGCTTTTCATCATCTCATGCCACCAATCTCTACTCTCTGCTT
>CAZWLS010000182.1:0-8569 GCA_964634415.1 uncultured Roseivirgaceae bacterium
CAAATTGTTAGGAACAACAATGTCCTTATCATTTGTTAAAAGTTTAATCACTTCCAGATAATAGATAAGTTGATTATTATCTTGAATTAATCCTTTTATGTAAGAAACGTCGAGTGACGAATCTTCTATCATATGTAACTCACTTGTGATATTATCACCATTAACTTTTCTAGTCGTTGGCAAATGATTGAGAGATAGCGCACCTGAAACTCCTTCACTTTCTAGCACCAAGAGAAATTGAACAGGTGCGTTAATTTCAAGCTTGAATTTTTTTGTAAGATCAAAGACCACATAGGTTGAACCTCTCACGTTAGCAATTCCAGCGATATGTTCTGGAGTATTCGGAGTTTTTGAAAGAGTGGAAATTGGAACAACCTCCTTAACAGCATCTATATCTACAGCATAAAGCTCACTGCCTATCTGAAGAACCACAAACTGAGTGGTTATTCCTTTAAGTTTTTCAACGTCTTCTTTATATCTCTTTCTAAGAGTTACTTTTAGGTCATAAAGCTCTTTAGCGATAAATATCGGAAGTCCTGGATCTACTGCAACTGTTTCTTTAGGTTTCTCTATCTCTTTAGTTGCAATTTTCTTTCTGGATTGAACCTTTCTAGACGCAGCTTTTTTTGATTTTACTGGCGCTTTATTGGACTTAGCAGCTGTCTTTTTTGACTTACTCTCATTTGCTTTAGGCTTAGACTCAACTTTTTTAATCGAAGAAACGGCTTTCTTATTTACTGACTTCTTTTTTGCCTTAGAGGCAGGTTTTTCAATAAGTCCTTTGCTTCCTGTGGAATTCTTTTTCTTTCCGGATGTAGATTTCTCAGTTTCCGAATCGTTCGAGATAAGTTTTCTTCTCTTGAGGTTTTTTCCTAGCGCCATCTAATCTTAATTTATCTTAATCATTTCCTCAGCAAATGCCATATAATCTTTGGCGCTATTCGAATGCGGTGAGTATGTAATTACACTTTGACCAAAGGATGGTGCCTCAGATGCCTTCACATTATTTCTAACCATAGAATTAAAAATATTCACATCGTAATTTTCTTTAATGTGATCTTTTACTTCATCACTAAGCTTTCTTCTTTTATCTACCATGACAGGAAGTATTCCTGCTATTTCTAAACTCTTCTTATAAGTAGTATTTATTTTTTCAATTGTCTGAATTATCTGATCCAGTCCTTGAAGACTTAAAACTTCCATTAGCATGGGAATTATGACTTTCTCTGAAGCACATAGGGAATTCACTGCTAGTATTGAAAGTGAAGGTGGGCAATCTATAAGTGTGTAATCATACTTCTCCGATATAGCTTTGATCTTGGTATTTAGCATATTATGTCTATCTGCCAAATCAATCAAAGAAAGTTCAATATCAACTAGTCTCATGTCAGAGGGGACTATACTCATTCCCTCCCGTTCTTGTATTACTTTTTCAATATCTGCATTACCTTCAAAAACATCTGAAATGCTTGGTCCTTCTTCCAGACCCAGACTATAGCCCAAGTTGCCTTGGGAATCCATGTCAATCAACAAAACACTTTTTCCTAAAGCAGCAAGCGCACTACCTAGATTCAGTGAGGTTGTTGTTTTCCCTGTTCCTCCTTTTTGATTTACAATTGAAATGACTGGCATACTGGTGGTATTGGCAAATCGTTAATTTATTATTCTGAAAGTTTAAACATACCTACCTTCTCTTTGAGGTTTCTAGCAATCTCAGTTACTTCTTCAGATTTCTGTGTATAACTCTCCATACCTGCAGAAAGCTCGGTTGCTGAACTTGCTACTTGTTCAGTACCCGCTGCCGTTTCCTCAGCAATCACTACGATACCTTCCGTGATACTAACAACATTTCTGATGTTATCCATTTGTTCTTTAGTTGCTTCCAGAATGGCCTTTGATATCTCTAAGTTTTGATTGGATGAAGAAGCGATTTCTTTGAACGCCATTGAGGCATCATTTGAGGCACTTTCACCTCCTAAAATGCTTTCATTCATGACTTCAATAACTTTGGCAGCTGATGCTGTATCGTTCTGAACATCAGTAATAAGCTTTTCAATTTCTCTGGCAGAGTTTCTGGAATCCTCTGCTAGTTTTCTAATTTCTTCAGCAACTACAGCGAAACCTCTACCGGCATCTCCGGCTTGTGCAGCCTCGATTGCCGCATTTAGTGCCAATAAATTTGTCTGAGCAGCTATATCTGTAATAATCCCTAAAACACGAGTTATTTCGTCAGATCGTTCTGTAAGGACCTGTATCGATTTATTGGTATCATTAGCAAAAGCTTTTATGTCTTTCATGCTAAACCCAACCTTATTTACCATTTTTAGTCCTGCATCAGAACTCTCAGATACTTTATGAGCAGCGATATTAATCTCCTCCGCTTGAGTACTCATATTATTTGCCGAACGCTGAATACTCTCAACCAGATTGGACGACTCATCAACTTTGCTTACTTGGGTTTGAGCACCACTACTCATTTCAGCAATTGCGGAGGCAATCTCACCCGTATTAGTATTCATTTCCTCACTTGCGGTCAACATTTCCATAGAGGAATCACCAATAATGTTTGCATTGGTTACGATACCATCTAAAAGATCATCAAGGTTATCAAGCGCTTTGTTGAGGTTTTCGGCAAGGTTTAAGATATCACCTTTGGCTTCTTCTCGATATCTCACTGAAAGGTCTCCCTCAGCCATGCTGTTAGCGATCTGATTCAAAACAATGAATGGTTTTGAAACAGATTCAAGAAGATTATTTATTGAATCGCTAAGTTCTCGCCAAGCACCATCCTTACCCAAAGGATCCATTCTTGAACTTAAGTCACCTTCGCCTTCCGCATGAGTAACAACATCATTCGTTTCATCTATTACCGATCTAAGGTTATTCCGCATCATTATTAAAGATGCACCCAAAACGTCATTCTCACCTGCTATTTCAAAATCTGCATTTAAATCTCCCTCACCAATTTTTCTTGAAAATTCGGACTTACTGTAAAGTTCATCCATTAGCTTGTTTACAGATTGAGCTATTTCTCCTAGCTCATCTCTTGAAATATCTTTTATGCGTTTGGAATCATCCAACTCCCCTCTTGCCAGATCTTTCAATAGATTATTGGAAAGGTCAAGCGAATCAGTAATTCTATTGGCCAATTTCCAAATGGTATAGGTTAGAATTACTAAGCCTATAAGACCAATTAGAATGGTAAATCTAAAAGTAGATGTAAATGCAGCTGTGATTTCAGAAACAGGAACTACAATTGCAGCAGCCCAATACCTTCCAGACCTTCCTACAGGAATTGGAGAAAAAGAAACATACACATCGTCATCTATTACATCATCAAATGAGCGAAATGAGAATGCTTCACCTGAATTAATTTTTTCTAAAACACTCACAGGGCTCTTACCAATGACCCCTATTGTGTCCATAGGCTTATTAAAAAGGCCTGGATCTGCATGAGCAGTAATCACTCCTCCACTAGAAATTAGAAGCGCATAGGCATTTTCATAGAAGTCAACCTCTGCCACACCCTGGAAATCATCAACTGACATATCAGTACCAACAACTCCAGCAAACTTTCCATCTACCTCTAGTCTGACTGTCGGAGAAATTCCTAAAAGAGAATCTCTTGTATTAGAAGAATAATCGTAATCTAAATACCAATAAGGCTCACTTAAAAGCTCTTTAACATTTGAATCTGCTTTGAATTGTTCATATATAGCACTCGCTTTTCGACCATCCAGTTCTGCCAACTCGAGTGATGATTTTATTTCATCACCATCCATATACGAATTAAACCGCTCTCTACCATAGCTTTTATCCCACGTCGGATCTATAAATTCCAATTGCCAACTCATCCAGGTGGCATCATACTTAGGGTATCTAATGAGAACCTTTTCTAAAAATGTCTTCCGAAGGCTGTTTCGCTGTTCATCTGGCATGTATGTATACTCTTCAACAGCATCTGCCATAACACGTGCAACTGCTAAATCTTCATCAATAATAGTCTTGATTGTATTTGCTTTCTGCTGTGCATATGAATCTGCAAGCTTTTCAGCTTCAGTAATTGCATTACTCCGCAAATTATAGCTTATGTATACCAGTGTTATTACATAAATGATCACTGTTATTCCAAGAATAAACAGCATCATCTTCCTCCTAATTGTAAAATTTTTAAGCATCTTGATTGTGGTTAGCCGATCAAAGACAGAAACACCTACGTTACTTCGGTGAATTTCTCGCCTGAAATCATACCTAATATATCAAATAGGATAATCATTCGCCGATCTTTTTTAATAATTCCTTTGAGGTATTTCTGTCCTATGACCGATTTTAATCGTGCTGCTGAAAGCTGCTCAATCATTCCGTCCGTTACCATCAAGGTGTCTGGAACATCAGGAATGGCAATAGCCATTTGAAACTCCTCGTGCTCTAATACAAGTAGGTATTTATTTTCTGTAGCTTGGTTCGTATTCTTATTGAAGAAGATTCCTAAATCCAATACACCAAAAATGTTGCCCCGAACATTTGTCATGCCTTTAATATAAGGGGGCATTTGAGAAACTGGAGCTATGCTTGGAAAAGGAACAACCTCCTTTATAAGGTTTATAGGGATCGCATATTCTTCACCTTGGGATTTGAAAACGCAAAATTGATGAAAGACCTCTCCTTTGACTTCATCGTCAGAGGAAATGCTCTTTGATTCTGAAACCTCAAGTTTTTTTTCTTCCAATGCAACTTCGCCCTCCAAATCCGCAGACTTGGCTTCTTCTGTTTTTCTTGTAAGATTATCTCCTAATGCCATCCTTAGTAATAGGTGTAAATATGAGGTATCTAAGAAACTAAATTACAATGACTTTTACCTATATCTAACTCGGTAAAATAATGAGTTGAATCTAAAAAATTAGCTCAGCATAACAGTGGACTAGAATTAGTCATCTTCATTGTTATTTTTTTCTTCCGTTTTTACATCAACGATATTGCCAAATTCGTCAATGTATGCAAGCATATCATCGAGATCACCTCCTTTGCGATTGTTTTCTTGCCTGTCTTTCTTGCGCTCCTCTTTTTCTTTCTTTTTTTGCTGCTTCTTTTTTTCTTTTTGACTCTTTATGAACTTATTCTGAGAATTTGACATATGAATAATTATTTGGATGGTTATAGGATAATAAATGTATTATTTACCCCTTCTTCTTCTGTTCGATTTTCTATTGTCTCTTCTAGCACCTGATCTCCTATTTCCCTTTTTCTTGTTGTATGATCCAGACTCTGACCGATCTCCATACGCATCATTATCAACATGAACTCTTACGGCCCTACCTTCAAACTCCACACCATCGAATTTCTTCTCAAAACCTTTTTCATAAGATTTATCCACCTCAAAGTAAGACCGATTCTTTAGCAACTTTACTTTACCAAAATTCTTACGTTCCACACCTGAAAGATCAGCTAATAAATGTACCATATCCTCTTTTATAAATCCATCCACTGAGCCAACATTTATAAAGAATTTCCTAAATCTACCTGAGCTTTCACTCGTTGATTTACCGACAGTCTCATTCAAATTAATATCTTCTTCTGATTGAGAAGTCAACTGGTTTAATTGAAGTCGAATCAACTTCTTAAGGATTTCATCCTTGGGGATAGGCTTTAATATTTCTTGAACCTCATTAAATAAGCTCTCACTTTCATTGTCAATTGCAACATTCGCTAGATCACTAGCCCATTGACTTATCCGACTAGTCTGCATTTCATTAAGGCTCGGCCCTTCTATTCGTTCTCATTTCACCTTAATCTTTCTCTATAACTCAGATATTCTTCTAGATTCTCTTGGATTAATTAGTGCCAAAGAAATGCCCTTATTACCAGCTCTTCCCGTTCTACCACTTCTATGAGTATAACTCTCTAATTGATCTGGTAAGGTATGGTGGATAACATAGTTTAGGTCATTAACATCGATCCCTCTAGCTGCCACATCCGTTGCAATCAAAAGCTGCATCGATCTTGCCTTAAATCTCTTCATTACAGCATCTCTCTGAGATTGAGAAAGGTCTCCATGAAGAGCTTCTACTCCATACCCTAGTTGACCTAGGTTGTCAGCTATCTCCTGAGTTTCTCTTTTTGTTCTACAAAACATGATACCTCTCATGTTAGGATCACGATCTAGAAATCTTTTAATAGCAGGAACCTTATTGCTGACTTTTGTTACCACATATTTATGTGAGATGTCCTTATTGCTCTTTTCAGATGTATTGATTGAAACCTCTTTGGGATCAGACATATACTTCTTGATTATTTTCCTAATGTCAGAAGGCATTGTGGCTGAAAAAAGCCAGGTCACTCGCTGCTCCGGTGTGTACGCTAAAATATCATCTATGGCCTCTTTAAAACCCATATTTAACATTTCATCAGCTTCATCCAGAATTACATACTTGACTTGATCTAGTTTGACAGCTTTTCTTTTTATCAGATCTAAAAGGCGTCCTGGTGTGGCTACAACTATTTGAGTGGGACGCTTTAGCGCTTTAATTTGGTTTACAATTGCAGCGCCACCATAAACCACTTCAACGTTGAGTCTTTTCTTACTCTTCGCAAAATCATTTAACTGCTTGGCAGTTTGTTGTCCCAATTCTCTTGTTGGGGCCATGATCAAGGCTTGAGTATACTCCTTAGAATCGTCGATTAAATCCACCAAGGGCAAACCAAACGCAGCTGTTTTGCCAGTACCGGTTTGCGCTAAGCCAATAAAATCTGTAGGATTTTCAGTAAGTAATAAGGGGATAGATTTCTCTTGTACAGGGGTTGGATTAGTAAACCCCAAAGAATCAAGGACTTCGATGATAGGATTTGAAAGTCCTAGTTTTTCAAAATTATTCAAAGAGCAGGTTTTATTGTGAATTGCAAAGCTACGCCAACATAATAGATTCCTCGATGTTAATTAGAAATATATCTTCGACTTTTATTATTTATTAAAAAAAATAGCTAGCAAACCATCTGTGGCATATTTTTGCCGCGACTATGAATAGTAGAAAAAGACATATCGTTAAGACCATTACCTGGAGAATCATTGCTACTGCGACTACTTTCACGCTGACCATGATCTTCTTTCGGGAAAGCCCTAATGCCACTGAAAAAGCGTCGTGGGTTGCAGCAATAGAGACAGTTATAAAAATGGCGTTATACTACTATCATGAACGTATATGGTTCCATTTTAAATCAAAAATGAAGAGCAGAGTTCGACACTTGATGAAGACAATTACTTGGAGATTTACTGCTTCATTGACAACATTTTTAATTGCTTCATTCATCTTTCGTGAAGATCCAAATGCGATGGAAAAAGCAACTGGCATAGCACTAATCGAAGTTTTCTTGAAAATGCTATTCTATTATTTACATGAAAGAGCGTGGCACTCCTCTAAATTTGGACTTAAATAACCAATTAGAGGTAATTAGGCACGATAAGTGTTTGATGAAAGTAATTAAAAGCTTAATCTTGAATTCGAATTGATGATAAACAAACCAATCTCATGAAAAAGAATATTTTACAATTTTCATTTTTAGCTTCAGCTTTCTTTCTACTATCATGTGGTGGAGGAAATAAAGCAACTGAAGAAGCGTCAGCTGAAAAGAAAGAGGAAATCGAAAGTTTTGTAGAGAAAGAATTTACTTATCCTCTACCAACTGCATTTGAGGTTTCTCAAATGTTAGGAAATGCTAACACTGCTTATTCAGGTGAAATTGTTAATGACCCATCTAAAGCAGATCAATATGTTGCTACTTGGCAGAAGGCTGCAAATCTTGGAGTTTATGGTGCCGATCTAAGTTACGCGGCAACTTTTGATAAAACTCAGGAGACAATCGACTATTTAGATGTTTCGAAAAAACTAATCGATGATTTAAATATTACTTCAGCTTTCAATACCTCAATGGCACAGAGAATTGAAAATAATATGGATAATATTGATTCTTTGATTTTCATTGTTACCGAGTCATTCTATGATACTTACAACTACCTCAATCAAAATGGAGAGGAAAAGACATCAATTCTAGTAATTGCGGGTAGCGTTATTGAAGGATTACATATTACATGTGAACTTGTTAAAATGAGCGAAAATCAAGGAGAGTTAAAGGCTGTTCTTGCAAATCAAAAGTCTCAAGTTGTGAAACTTGTTGAACTAATGGAGGCTCATCAGGAAGATGAAAATGTAAGTAAAGTATTACCAAATCTTAGATTTATAAACTTCACATATGATCAACTTGGCGAAGGAGTTGAAATGACTGACGGCCAATTTTCAGACATTGCTAACAGTGTGAAAGAGATGAGGGATCACATCGTTGGATAATCATTGATGAAACTATATTTTTAGAGCCTCAACAAGAGTTGGGGCTTTTTTATTTGAAATTACCTTATGACAGAATCCATAATAAACGCACTTGTACATCTTCTTGCTATTATAGAGAGCGCAAAAGAAGATACCGGTGTTGTGGATTCCGGTGAGCTAGTCATAAGACCGTATCTTCAAAAGAATCTAAATAATGAAACGCTTACCGCAGAATACATCAAATTATTCTA
>CAZWLS010000183.1:0-8491 GCA_964634415.1 uncultured Roseivirgaceae bacterium
GTCTGTTAAACTCTTCTATTGTGCTTAGCGATTTCCAATTAAGCGGGTAACTCATTTTTTTCGGTTTAGCTTAAAAACGTTCTATTAAGCTCTTTTGGTTGGGTGGTTTTTGTTAAAATCTGGTATAAACTTAATATAAAACTCTGAATCTTATAGTACCTCGGACCCTTTTTAAATCTTTTATTGCTTCCTCTTTATAATTCTTGTCTATATCCGTAATTACGTATCCAATCACATCATTGGTTTTTAGGTATTGACCAACAATGTTAATTCCATGTTTTGCAAGTACATTATTTATATCTGCCAGTACTCCAGGTTCATTTTTATGAATGTGGATAAAGCGGTGAGCTTCACTCAATCCAGGTAGTGTAATATTTGGGAAATTCACACTATTTGTTGTAGACCCTGTGTTTATATATTCAATGATTTTTGACGGTACAAAATCTGCAATATTCTCTTGCGCTTCAAGCGTGCTTCCACCTACGTGGGGTGTTAAAATTGTGTTTTTTAACCCCATCAAAGGCGATTCGAATGGATGATCATTGCTAAGCGGCTCTTCTGGAAATACATCTACACTAACACCATGGATCTTTCCATTTTTTACGTTTGTTACAAGCGAGTCTATATCAACCACATGTCCGCGACTCAAGTTGATAAATACAACTCCTTGCTTCATTAAATCGAACTCTTTTTCAGAGATAAATGATTCATTGGATTCTCTTCCGTCTACATGAATGCTTACTATGTCAGATGTGGATAGCAATTGTGCTAAGCTGTGACATGGCTTAGCATTGCCTAAAGCTAGTTTTTCTTCAATGTCAAAGTATTGAACATTAAGACCTACAGATTCTGCAAGTACAGAAAGTTGAGAGCCAATTTTTCCATACCCGATGATACCTAAAGTCTTTCCTCTGATCTCAAAGCTTCCTGTTGCAGATTTACTCCATTTACCTTGATGCATTTGTTGCATCTTATCTGGAAGATTCCTCATTAACATGATAATCTCTGCAAGAGCTAGCTCAACAACGGATCTTGTATTTGAAAACGGCGCATTAAAAACAGCAATACCTTTCTCGAGAGCCGACCTTAAATCAATTTGATTGGTCCCAATACAGAAGGCGCCAATTGCTAATAGTCGTTTTGCATTAGCAAGTACTTTTTCTGTGATCATGGTTTTGGATCGGATTCCTAAAACACTGACATCTTTAATTGCTTCTGCCAATTCATCTTCAGTCATACCAGCCGGATGAACCTCTACCTGATAACCTTCTTGCTTAAGTTTATTTACAGCATCTTCATGAATGTTTTCGAGCAACAATGCTTTAATTCTATTCTTGGGATAGGAGTGTGCTCGCTCCAATTTTTGAGTGAACAGAAATTCATCCAGTGATGGAGCCTCATGATCTGCTTCGATTAAGATTTTTTCGCGCCTTACGTTTTCAGTAAATGCATAAAACTTGTGAGCTAGACCTGCTTTCTTTATTTCAAAGTCAGTATATCCATCTCCTAAAACAAAGACTTCACCGTTTAGATTGAGACTTTTAATTTGATTGGGTTTGCCATTATTATCAGATAATATATTGTCTTCATCAAAGCCAACGATATTTTCACTGTCGTCATAGCTGAATTCATTAGCAAATACATTCTTTTCCTTTATGCCATACTTGGCCACGATTGGAACAATAAAATCCTTGAATCCATTGGAGACAATGAAAATTTGATCTGTATACTTATTGATGAATTCAGTATTTCTTTTAAAGGATGATGAAACAAGTAAACTCAATCTATCAACAAGCTCAGGTAAGTGCTTTTTGTTAGCTTCTAAAATTTCAATTCTTCGCTTAAGTGATTCTCTAAAAGACATTCCACCGTCCATGCCCTGATCAGTAATTGACTTAATTTCTTCAATGGCATTCGCTTGATTTTCGTTATCCTTGAGAGAGATTTCTGCGAGTACATCTAGTGCCTCCACTTGAGTAAATGTACTGTCGAAATCTATTATGAAATATTTGGTCTGCTCCATCTATTAATTTAGGTAAGCTTCAAAAATAGAACATGCTAAAACTCCGACATACGTTATTTACACTTTTCTTTTTAGCAATCGTTTTCGGACATGCTCAAGCGTTCGAAAAGATGAGAAATAATATAGATAGCGTGGTGACGAACGCCATAAAGGCTGAAGCATTTCCCGGATGTGTTGTGCTTGCAAGTAAAGGCGATAGTGTCTTTTTCATCCGGTCATATGGCTACCACACCTATGATTCTTTGAGAAGGGTTGCTGTTAATGATATTTATGATTTAGCATCTGTCACCAAAGTAGTAGGAGGGACACTCGCAGTTATGAAGCTTTATGAAAATGGCTACTTCAATTTAGACGATCCAATTGGTGAATATGTTGATAAGCTTGGGAAAGTTGGTGATGTCACTTTTCGAGAGGCCCTGGCTCATCAAGGAGGATTATATCCCTGGATACCGTATTACAAAGAGATAAAGAAGAAGAATGGGAGATTTAAGAATAATACAATTTCTACGGTGCGAGATAGTGAGTACAATTTCGCATTAAGTGATAGCCTATTCCTTCATAAGGATTTCTACAATAGAATTAAAACCATGATCAGGAAAAGCAAGGTTTCTGATCAAAAAAAGTATCGCTATTCGGGATTATTCTTTTATTTAATTCCAGAGTTAGTTGAAAACTTAACCGACACAACTTTCAATGACTATTTAAGTCACAATTTCTTCAGACCTTTGAATGCCAAGACGTTGACATTCAATCCATTAGATTCTTTTTCAACCCATCAAATTGTACCGACCGAAGTAGATACCTTCTTTCGAATGCAACCTATTCACGGGATGGTTCATGACGAAGGTGCAATTATGATGAAAGGTGTTTCTGGAAATGCAGGCTTATTTAGCAATGCAGAAGATCTTTCAAAGATTTTTCGGATGTTACTTAATGAGGGAGAAGTAGATACTTTAAGGTTGCTTTCCAAACAAACCATTCGTTTGTTTACTTCTGCCCAATATCCAAATAATGATAATCGGAGAGGATTAGGATTTGATAAGCCTCTGTTGGAATATGATTCGATAGCAAGTAGTGTTGCAAAGGATGTAGGATTTGATAGTTATGGACACACCGGGTATACGGGTACGTTGGCTTGGGCTGACCCTGAAGAAAATATGGTTTTTATTTTTCTGACGAATCGAGTGTTTCCTTCCAGGACTTACAGATCGATCTACCAACTCAATGTAAGACCGACAATACATCAGTTCTTTTATGATTATTTAAAGGAGATTGAAAGCAAAGAATAGAACCCTGTCGAAAACATCAAATAAACAATGCTATTTATTTATTTAAAATCATTCTAAATAAGGCATTTTTAACGATTTTATTCATTCTTAAATTACTGAATATCATCGCGTTACGAAACATGGATCATTGAGTGCGAATAGGGGATATGACCTACCTTTGAAATGCAACAACCCAATGTTACTTTTGTACGCGTTTGATCTCAAGCCCATCGGAATACATGTTTAAAACAACACCGAAACTAACCAAAATCTTCCTAGGCATTGCCTTCGGATTATTTATATCATCGAGCGTTACCGCTCAGGAAATTTCAACAGACGAAAGCGTTATAGCTGCAGGTGAAGCGACCTTCAAAACCAACTGTACCACGTGTCACAGAATATGGGAAGTTCGTATTGGTCCAGCTCTTAATGGAGTAACAGAGAGAAGATCAGTAGAGTGGCTAAACTCTTGGATCAAAAATTCTCAAGCACTCATTGCTTCAGGCGATGAAGATGCGGTTGCTTTATACGAAGAGTATAACCAAACGCTGATGCAGGCCTTTCCTTTCAATGACGACCAAGTCATGGAGCTGTTGGCTTACATTAACGCTGAAACTGCTAAAGGTCCGCCGGTTGCAGAAGTAGTCGTTGATCCTAATCAAGCCGGAGGAGGTGATTCAGTATCATCATCTTACTTAATGGCGGTTATCATCATTTTGGTGGTGGTTCTTGCACTAGCGGTAGTTGCTTTAATTATTGCTGCTAAAACATTAGTGAAGCACCTTAAAGATGTAAAAGGGCTAGACGAAGCTGAGCAAGAGATCGTTTCACAAGAATTTAATGTTGGAGCCTTCCTCAAGAGCAACAACTTTGTAGGCCTTGTAATATTTGTTTTCACAATCATCGTCCTCAAGACCTTAATAGATGGAGCATTTACCATAGGTGTTCAGCAAGGATATCAGCCGACACAACCAATTGCATTCTCGCATGAGATTCACGCAGGGCAGTATGAAATTGATTGTCAATACTGCCATACAGGTGTTAATAAGTCGAAATCAGCAAACATACCTTCACCAAACATCTGTATGAATTGCCATACACAGGTGAAGACAGAATCTGAAGAGATTGCGAAGATTTACGCTGCGATCGATTACGATCCTGAAACAAAAACTTACGGTACAGATACAAAACCAATTGAGTGGGTTAGAATCCACAACCTACCTGATCTTGCATACTTCAATCACTCACAGCACGTGAATGTAGGTGGTTTAGAGTGTGAAACATGCCATGGACCTGTTAAGGAAATGGAAGTTGTATATCAATACTCTACACTAACAATGGGATGGTGTATCAATTGTCACAGAGAAACAGATGTAAATACGAAAGGAAACGAGTATTACGACAAGCTTGTGAAGCTCCATTCAGAGCAAAGCAAGAAGCCAATGAAGGTAGAGGATATCGGAGGGCTAGAATGTGCTAAATGTCACTACTAATATTCGAGAACAGCTGATCTAAAAGAGTAATGAAAGAAACTAAGAAATACTGGAAAGGGGTAGAGCAACTGGAAAACACTGCAGATTTCCAAGCTAGAGCTTCAAAAGAATTCCCAGAATATTTACCGATCAATGGTGGTGATAATGGAGAGCCATCGAGAAGAGACTTTTTAAAGATGATGGGATTTGGAGTAGCAGCTGTGTCTTTAGCAGCGTGCGAGGCTCCAGTAAGAAAGGCAATACCTTACGTTAATAAGCCCGTGGACGTTGACCCGGGTGTTGCTAACTACTATGCATCAACATATGCAATGGGTAGTGATGTTGCTTCTGTAGTCGTTAAGACTCGTGAAGGACGGCCAATAAAAGTAGAAGGAAATGATCTTTCAATGATCAGTCAAGGAGGGACAACAACTCAAGTTGAATCTTCTGTGCTTTCACTTTATGATGGGGAACGTCTTCAAAATCCAAAAATTGGAGGTGAAGATTCGGATTGGGACACCATCGACGAAAGAATTAAAACTGAATTAGCTGCTAATAGCGGTAAAATAGCAATAGTATCATATTCTAACTGTAGCCCAAGCACCATGCGTGCTATTCAGGCATTAAGTGATAAATATGGAGAAGTAGATCATATTCAGTATGACGCATTCTCAATGAGTGGCTTACTTGATGCTTATGGAGAAGCTTCTGGAAATAGAAGTCTTCCAATGCATGACTTCTCAAAGGCAGAGACTATCGTATCTATTACTGCGGATTTCTTAGGAAGTTGGCCGAATCAGGCATTAAACAATAAGCAGTTCGCTGCTACGAGAAAGCTTGGACCGGATAAGAAAGAGATGTCGAGACTTTACTCGTTTGAGTCTAACCTTTCTTTGACAGGATCTAATGCAGACTATAGACAACCAATTAAGCCTTCTCAAGAGGGATTATATGTGGCTAACCTGTACAACTTGATTGCTCAAAAGGCGGGTGCTGCGACCACAGGTGTCGGAAGAATTGAAGATTCAGTGATCCTGGAAAAAGCTGCTAACGATCTCTGGAAGTCTAGAGGAAAATCAATTGTAGTTAGTGGATCTAACGACAAGAATGTGCAACTTTTAGTTATTGCTATCAATGATCTACTTCAGAGTTATGGTAGTACTATTGATTTAGCTAAAAGTGTAAATACAAGAAAAGGTGACGACGCTGCTTTCGGCAGATTAGTCAATGAAGTAAAATCGGGATCAGTAGGTACAGTAATTTTCTATAATTGTAATCCTGCATATGATCACTCAATGGGAGGTCAGTTAGTTAGTTCGCTTGGAAAGGTGAAAACAACCATTTCGACCTCAGATAGAATGGATGAGACTAGCAGCTCTGTGAAGTACATTACTCCAGACCATCATTATCTCGAATCATGGAATGATTTTGAGCCGGTTACTGGTCATATCACGCTATCTCAACCAACAATTCAAAACATATTTAATACCAGACAAGTACAGGAATCATTCCTAAGATGGTCGGACAATACTTCTTCTTATTATGATTTTATGAGAGAAGGATGGCAACCATTAGCTTCTGGTGATTTTGATGGTTTCTTCGATAAGTGCCTACATGATGGTTTCTACAACGCTGATGCTTCATCTGAAGCAGGTTCAGTTGCTGTGGACGCTGTAGTTGTTGGAGGAAACCTTAAAGGATATTCAGCTAAGTCTGATGGACTTGAGCTTGCGCTTTACACCAACTACTCCGTAGGTGATGGTGTTCAAGCCAACAATCCATGGCTGCAAGAAATGCCGGATCCAATTACTAAAGCATGTTGGGACAACTATTTCACAGTCTCGCTTGCTCAAGCAATGGAGAATGACTGGAATATTAAAGGAGGCGACATGGACTACAAGGTTGCTACTTTAACTGTAAATGGAAAGTCAGTGACAGCTCCTGTTGTTCCTCAACCAGGGCAGGCTTATGGTACAGTTGGATTAGCAGTAGGGTATGGAAGAACCAAGGCTGGTAAAGTAGGAAATGGAATTGGAGTGAATGCATACCAATTGGTGAGCAGTTCTGCTGATGGTTTGAGATACAATGGTAAAGCTACACTTGAGCTAACAGGTGAAGATCGCAAGGTTGCTCAAACTCAGACATCTCAGACATATGCCGGTAGAGAAACTGTTATTCAGGAATCTATCTTAAGCAAGTATCAGAAAGATCCTCAGGCTGGAAGAAATTTCCCAATGATATCAAAAGCGGATGGATCGAAAGTTCGACCTCACGCTGTTTCACTTTGGAAAGGACATGAGTATCCAAATCACCACTGGGGGATGATTGTGGATCTAAACTCTTGTACTGGATGTGGAACATGTACAGTTGCCTGTCAGACAGAAAACAATATTCCTGTTGTAGGTAAAGAAGAGGTTCTAAATAGGAGAGAGATGCACTGGATCAGAATTGATCGATACTACAGCTCTCGTTCTGAGAAAGAGCTTAGTCAGTATGGAGGTGCGGATCTAATGGAAGTGAAGCAGAAAGAGCTAGCTTCTGTTGAAAATCCAGAAGTTACTTTCCAACCTATGATGTGTCAGCAATGTAATAACGCTCCATGTGAGACTGTTTGTCCAGTTGCTGCAACTACTCATAGTAGTGAAGGGCTTAATCAAATGACTTACAACAGATGTATCGGAACAAGATATTGTGCGAACAACTGTCCTTATAAAGTAAGAAGATTCAACTGGTTCAAGTACCACGACAATGCGAAATTTGCTGACAACTTACCAATGAATAATGATCTTGGTAAGATGGTTCTTAACCCAGATGTGACAGTGAGAGCAAGAGGGGTAATGGAAAAATGTACTTTCTGTGTGCAGCGAATCCAGACTGGAAAGCTTGATGCTAAGAAAGAAGGAAGAAGACCTGTTGATGGAGAAATTCAAACAGCTTGTGCGAAATCTTGTCCTACCGATGCACTTGTATTCGGAGACATGAAAGATCCAGAAAGCAGAATTTCTAAAACATTAAAGCTTAAGTACAACGAGAAGAGTGTAGAGGCTACAGAGGATAGAGCTTATCACGTACTTGAAGAGCTAAGAGTAATGCCAAATGTTTGGTATCTCACTAAAATCAGAAATAAAGACGAAAACGATAAACAAGAAGCATAATGCACGCAGAATCAGAAGTACGGATACCCTTAGTAACGGGTGGAAAGACAGTCCACGATGTTTCTGAGGATATTGCTGGAAGAGTAGAGCAAAAACCTACGGTAACGTGGATGCTTGCTATGGCGGTCTCTTTAGCACTTCTCCTTGCTGGAGGGTATGCAGTAGCAATCACCCTTTGGGATGGAATTGGAATGTGGGGTCTTAATAAAACTGTCGGATGGGCATGGGATATTACTAACTTCGTTTGGTGGGTTGGTATTGGTCACGCCGGAACGTTAATATCGGCTGTACTACTTCTTTTCCGTCAACGATGGAGGATGTCAATTAACAGAGCTTCTGAGGCGATGACAATCTTCGCTGTAATCTGTGCGGCTATGTTCCCAGTATTGCACATGGGTCGTCCTTGGTTGGGCTTCTATTGGGCACTACCATTACCGAATACATTTGGTTCTTTGTGGGTGAACTTCAACTCACCGCTTCTTTGGGATGTATTTGCGATTTCTACATATTTCTCTGTTTCCCTAGTATTCTGGTACATTGGATTAATTCCTGATTTTGCTACAATCAGAGACA
>CAZWLS010000184.1:0-8426 GCA_964634415.1 uncultured Roseivirgaceae bacterium
GTCTCTACTTTTTGCAGGAGGTGCAGCAATTATTTTATCTACGGGCAATACATTGCTAATGGTCACATCGACCAATGTATCTAGAGACATTATAGAGAAGTACTTTGTGAAGAATGCTTCGAATAAATTGAAGCTTGTTATTCAAAGAACGGCAATTGTAATTCTTGGTTTTATTGCATACTTAATCATGACTCAATTCGAAGAGATTTTAGCGATGGCGTTCATATCTTATACTATGATTGGAGCTGCACTGGCTCCCCCTCTCTTAGCTACGTTCTTCTGGAAGCGCGTTACAAAAGAAGGTGGAATAGCATCTATTCTTGCCGGTATGCTTTCGGTAATAATTATTGAAGTATTAAACAGAACAGAAACAGTACTTGACTTGGGGATTATTGCATTCCCATATGATTCTAAAATGGTTGCTATTCCGGCCTTGATAGCATCTATCGTTGCTTTGGTTACTGTTAGCCTTTTAACGAAGCCAACACCAAAAGAAATAGTCGATCCTTTTTTTGAGAAAGACTGAGTTAAAGTAACTTCGCGCAAACGTTTGAAATAGCTTTAGTATAAGATCCTTTTAGTTTGTGGATCATAAAACTTTAGTCTTCAACATTAATTGTAACCCCACAAATAAAAATGCAAGAATTCGGCGTAAAATCCAGCAAAAGTGATCTTTCAGATTTAGGTATAAAGGTAAAAGAAGCTCACTGGAACCTAAGTCAATCAGAACTCATCGAAGAGACACTCAAAAGTGGTGAAGGAGTACTTACTTCTACAGGTGCTTTGATGTGTGATACTGGAAAATTCACAGGTAGATCTCCAAAAGACAGATTCGTAGTTAAAGATGCTAAAACTGAGGAATCTGTTTGGTGGGGCAATATTAATATTCCGTTTACTGAAGAAAATTTCGACAAGCTTTATCAGAAAATGGTAAAGTTTATTGAAGACAAAAAAGTATATGTTCGTGAAGCCTATGCTGGAGCAGATAAGACCCACCGACTGAGAGTCAGAGTAATCAACACTATGGCATGGCACAATCTGTTTGCTTACAATATGTTCTTACGTCCTGAGCAATATAAAGTCAAAGAGTTTGATCCGAATTTCACTATCCTCTGTGTACCGGAATTCAAAGCGGATCCAGAAGTAGATGGTACTCGTCAGTCAAACTTTGCAATTATAAATTTCACCAAAAGGATGATTCTTATAGGTGGAACAGCTTATTCTGGAGAAATGAAGAAAGGAATTTTCTCTGTACTCAACTACATGCTACCACATGAAGAAAATGTATTAAGCATGCACTGCTCTGCTAACATGGGTATAGAGGAAAAAGATACAGCTATTTTCTTCGGTCTTTCGGGTACTGGGAAGACTACCTTGTCTGCAGACCCAAATAGACTACTCATTGGTGATGATGAGCATGGATGGACTGAACAAAACGTATTCAATTTTGAGGGAGGATGCTATGCAAAAGTTATTGATTTAACGGAAGAAAAAGAGCCGGATATCTATAATGCTATTCAATACGGTGCAATCTTGGAGAATACTAGGTTTAAGGATGGATCGAGAGAAGTTGATTATGAAAATTCTTCTGTAACAGAAAATACCCGAGCCTCTTACCCGTTGCATCACATTAGAAACGCAATGGATCCTTCGATTGGAGGAATACCTAAAAATATATTTTTCCTTACCTGCGACGCGTTTGGGGTTATACCTCCAATTCAGCGATTGAGTAAAGGACAGGCTATGTACCATTTCATTTCTGGTTATACATCGAAAGTAGCAGGGACAGAAGCTGGAGTTACTGAGCCCGAGCCGGTATTTTCTGCTTGCTTCGGAGCCCCATTCCTACCTCTTCATCCTACTAAGTATGCTGAAATGCTTGGAGAGAAAATGGATAAGTATGATGTGAACGTTTGGTTAATTAACACTGGATGGACCGGTGGACCTTACGGTGTGGGTAATAGAATCAGCCTTAAATACACAAGGGCTATGATTACAGCTGCATTGAATGGCAAACTTGATAACGTTGGCTACAGAACTCATTCAATATTTGGAGCTGAAATCCCAACTACTTGTCCTGACGTTCCGAGTGAAATTCTAAGTCCTAGGGAAACCTGGCAAAATGATGCAGCATTCTACGAAAAGGCAAATGACCTAGCATCCAGGTTTGTAGAGAATTTTAAAAAGTTTGAAGACTTCGCTAATGATGATATCATGGGCGGAGCTCCAAAGCAAAATACGAGTTACAAGTAATTGTAAGCCCAATAAAGATAAAAGCCCTGATCTTTCGGTCAGGGCTTTTTTTATTAAAAAAAATCTACCTTCATACAACCTTTATATAATCCCTCCATCCTACCTATAGAAACGCTAATTACTAACCTGTGACAGAGACTCAAATTGTTTGGATAAATCAGCTCAAAAAAGGCAATGAGTTAGCGGCATTCAATCTGTATAACAGCTATTCAAAGGCTATGTATAGTACATTAATAAGAATTACCAATGATGCTGAATTAGCGAAAGACCTTCTTCAAGAAGCATTTGTTAAGGCATTTAAGAAAATTGGAGACTTAGATGATCCAAAAGCATTTGGAGGGTGGCTAAAGCGAATAGTATTGAATACAGGCTTAGAACATGTAAGAAAGAAGAAATACTTCTTCGAAGATATTGAGGAGCAAAATGAGTTGGAAAACGAAGAAGTGGATGACGCAATGATTGACAGCAAAGTACTTCATGAGGCAATCAAATCACTTCCAGATGGCTGCAGAACAGTACTTTGTCTTCATCTACTTGAAGGATTTAAACATAAAGAAATAGCTATTCAAATGGGTATTTCTGAATCTACTTCAAAGACCCAATTTCGTCATGCGAAAAGACTTTTAAAGACCAAACTTCAGCATCATTATGAATATTGAAGAATTAATAAAAAGCAAGAAGAATCAATTGGATGTAGAAGATCCTCCCGAAGAACTATGGAAGAAAATTAAGAATGATTGGAAACCAGAAAGAAAATTTTCATGGTGGAAGGCTGCTGCTGCTGTTTTCCTAGCATTTTCGATTGGCCTTCTAATTCAAAACCTATCTCTACAAGATCAAATGAATCAAATGGCATCGCTAGGAGATATTTCTGATGAATATAGAACGATTGAAAGGTCATACTTAACACAGATTAATGACCTAGAATCACAAATTGAAATTGAGCAAGTAAAAAATGAAGAAGGCTATCAATGGATCTTCGAAGAGATGAAGACTTTAGATGAGATCAATAGCCTCTACCGGCAAGACATTGGAAAAATTGATAATGAACTATTGGTAGGCATATTAATCGACCATTATGAAAAGAAAATCAAGCTTTTAAAAACACTGGATTTAGAAATAAAAAGGACACAAAAAATCAAAACTGATGAAGAAACTAATACTCGCAGCATTAATTTATAGTATTGCATTCCCACTTTTCGCCATTAATGAAGGTGAAACGAGAACTGCCAATGTAAGTCTAGAGACAGCCTCAAGCGACAACATAAATATTCAGGCTAAGAATACTGAACTAATCTTAGAGACTTGGGATAAGAATGAAATTTTGATTGAAGCATCGGTTCGGTTCGATGGAAAAATGACTGACAAAATGCAGAAATTTCTTGACGACTTTGAGCAACAAGTAAAAGATGGTATCTCAACGGGAGCAGGTGAAGTGAAGATAGACACTGATTTGGACATTCCTAATCGAGTTCAAATTGGAGGTAAGCATGTTGGGATCAACATATCGTACGGAGATGATAAACTAAAAATCCAATACAAGATTAAGGCTCCAGGAACCAACGATTACGTTATATCTAACTCATATGAAGATGTCAAGATCTTTGGACGATTAGATAATGTTGACTTCACTCAATATTCGGGAAAGCTTGAAGCTGATGATATAGGTACCGCTAAATTGAGTCTAAAGTATGGCTCAGCTAAAATTAAGAGCATCGAGGAAGCTGAATTAGAGATTTACGAACAAAAAATAAACATCTCTTACTTGGGGAAACTTGATTTAAATGCAAAATATTCAGATCTCGAATTTGAAGAGGTAAAAATGATGGAAGCCACCTCTTATGAATCAGACTTTGAAATAGGCTCTGGTATTCAAATGAAAGGAAATTTCAAGTACGGTGAAATTGACATTTCAAATAAAATGAATCAAGCTGAGTTTACATTTTATGAAATGAAAATGGATGCCAACGAAATCGGCGCGATAAAATTGGTGAATAGTAAATACAGCAAGTTTGAATTTGAAAATGTAGGTAATATAGAATTTGAACAATCTTATGAAGATGAAACTAACATTGGTACTTTAGGTTCGTTTTCAAGCAAAAATTCTAAGTATGGTAATCATTCAATTGACAGACTGGAGAAAAAGCTTATTCTATTAGCTTATGAAGATGAAATTGAAATTGATGAATTGGGAGATCAGGTAGAATCTATCACACTTGACGGAAAATACCTTGACGCACTTTTTGGTATTTCTAATTCAGCGTTCATCTTATCAACTAGCATTAAGTATGGAAAAGCTGATTATGATGAATCAGACGTTGAAGTAAGAAGGTACATTAAAGAAAGCGATCGATTAGAGCTCGAGCTGCATTCAAAAGTACAATCGAACAACCCGACGCTCATATCTATAAAAGGCTATGAAGTGGATTTTAGAATAGATTAATCCGCAATCCCCTCTAAAGAGATTTCAAAAACTAAAGAGGTATTTGGTAGAATATTTGCATTCTGACTACCAGCCGTTCCGTAGCAAAAAACTGAAGGTGAATAGAACTTAATAGTGCTACCAATTGGAGTATCCAGTAACATTATTTGCCAACATTCTATCAAGTTTTTGAGACTAAGAGAAATTACGTCAGAGCTGTTATCAAAAGTATTTCCGTTCATGAATGTCCCATTAAAAGTGACTTCCACAAAATCTTCAAGGATGGGAAGATCACCATTACCTTCTTCTAGAATGATATATCTAATACCTGATGGATGTACGAGAAAATCGATTTCACTTTCTGTCAAAAACTCATCTATTATTTGCGTTTCTATTTCAAATTGCTCGTCTTCGTTATCTATAACGGAGATTAGTTCTAGATTAAAAATTATGTTTTCATTTTGAGGAACAGAATTATTTCCGCCGGCACCATATGCATATCCGGAAGGTGTATATGCAGTTATTGAACCACCCTCTTCAAGCAATGGAAACATTAAGAGCCAGGCATCCACTAAAGGAGAATTAAGATCTAACGTAAGACCAATAGTATCTGATAGAAGTGTGAGACCACTTAACGATGAAGCTGTGAATTTTAATGCAATTCTATCTCCTATTTGGGGACTATCACCATCTCCTTCGTCATTTACAACATACCGTATTCCAGATTGATCAACTTCAGCATCAATACCATTTTCACTAATAAAGTTTTTAATTAATTCTATGTCAGACGCTAACTGATCGCTGAATGAGACAGGTTCCGGGATATCACTGGTGAGACAACCTGTTAGAACCAATGTGAAAGAAATCGAAAAGATTAAAAATATTTTTTTCATAATGTTATCCAAATAAAGCTCCTGCAATTGTCGCTGTCATCATTGTTGCCAGCGTGGCCGCAACTAAAGCTCTCAAACCAAGTTTTGATAAATCTGCCTGTCTATTAGGAGCCATTCCACCTATTCCTCCAATCTGTATTGCTATAGAACTGAAATTAGCAAAACCGCATAACGCATATGTAGAAATGATTATTGCTTTTTCTGAAAGTAATCCATTCGCTTTCATATCTGCAAGTGATAAATAGGCTACAAACTCATTAATTACTGTTTTCTGACCTAATAAACTACCTACTTTAACAGTCTCGGACCAGTCTACCCCCATTATAAAGGCAAAGACTCTAAAAATTTGACCAAGGATATATTGTAAAGAGAATCCATCAAAAGCTCCGTCTGTAGAACGAACCACAAATTCATTTAACCCAGTTAGCTCTCCAATCCCATCCACTAAAATCCAGTTAATTGCAAAAATCACAGCAATAAAAGCCAAAAGCATTCCTGCAATATTAAGCGCTAGTTTTACTCCATCAGATGCACCACTGGCCAGTGCATCAACAAGGTTTACACCTATATTTTCTTTATTTACCCTTAGGCTTCCATCTATTTTATCAGGCTCAGTTTCAGGTAAAAATATCTTAGCCATCACGATAGCTGCTGGAGCATTCATAATTGAGGCACTAAGCAAATAGGTTGCAAATATTTGCTGTTGTTCTGGATCTCCGCCACCAAGAAAAGAGACGTAAGCGCCTAACACGCTACCTGCAATTGTTGCCATTCCTCCGGTCATCAGACAATTCAATTCAGAATTTGTCATTTTACCAATAAAAGGTCTAACTAAAAGAGGAGCTTCGGTTTGACCTAAAAATATATTCCCTGCAGCCGAAAGACTTTCGGCACCAGATAGCCTCATTGTTTTGGCCATTAGCCAAGCAAATCCGTAAACAATTTTTTGGAGTAGGCCTAGATAATAAAGACCTGCTGTCACAGCAGAAAAGAAAATAACAGTAGGTAGTGCTTGAAATACAAAGAGGAATCCTAAACTATGCTTTGCATCAACCGCATCACTATTTTTTGCTAAATCTCCATAAAGAAACTCAGCACCTTTAAGTCCAAAATTGAGGAACTTCACAAATCCGGCACTTACCCAAGTAAACAGCTGATTGATAAAATCAACATTAGCAATCATCAAACCAATGACAACCTGAATAGCAATTCCTATCCCTACAAGTCTGAAATCTATTTGTTTTTTATTGCCAGAAAGTGCCCACGCTATCCCTACTAACCCAATTAAACCGGCTATTCCTCTTAGGTAATCCATAATTAGTTACGCTTATTAAGCACATCCCTTATTCGGGCGGCCTTCTCATAGTCTTCCTGATCAAGTGCATCAGTTAGCAGCTTTTCTAATTCACTTGAGGAAAGATCTTCTATGCTTGTTTTCTCCATTTTAGGAGTCTCTGTTTGAGTAATTTCTTCCTCAAACTCATCAGTTAGAACAATCCCAGCTTCGGTAAGAATGTTTTCATTAGTGTAGAAGTCGACATTAAAACGCAGGCCTATAGCAATGGCATCTGAAGGTCTCGAATCGATTTCAAATACTTTGCCATTGTGCTCACAAATGATCCGAGCGAAGAATACCCCTTCTTTTAAGTCAGATATATAAACTTCTTTTATGTCGATATCGAAATTGTGAGAGAATGCCTTAAATAGATCATGAGTCATAGGTCTATTCGGGACAATTTTCTCAATCTCTATAGCGATTGCTTGTGCCTCAAACATACCAATGATAATAGGAAGTCTTCTATTACCTCCGGCTTCGCCCAAGACCAGCGCAAAAGAGCCTGATTGGGACTGACTTGAAGACAGCCCCAATATCTCTAACTTTATTTTATCATCGGCCATTAACCTTGTGCCTTCTTGATTGCTTCTGTAAGTTTTGGAACCACATCAAATGCATCCCCAACAACACCATAGTCAGCAGCCTTAAAGAAAGGTGCTTCCGGATCTTTGTTCACTACTAAAATATATTTTGAAGAGTTAACACCCGCTAAGTGTTGAATAGCTCCTGAAATTCCGATTGCGATGTATAGAGACGGACTCACTTTAATTCCAGTTTGTCCAACGTGCTCGTGATGTGGTCTCCAGTCCATATCAGACACAGGCTTGCTACATCCAGTAGCTGCTCCAAGTGTTTTTGCAAGATCTTCTATCATTCCCCAATTCTCAGGACCTTTAAGACCTCGCCCACCAGAAACTACAAGATCAGCTTCTGGCAAAAGGATATCGCCTTCAGCCTTTTCTACCTTCGTAGTTTTCACAGTAAAGTCTGAATCATTCAATGAAGGAGCAAACTCAATTACTTCTGCACTTCCTCCATCTTCTTTAACTGCTACAGCGTTCTTTTTAATTATGATAATTTTCTTATCACCTTTTAAATCTGTGTTTGCGAATGCCTTACCCGTATAAATGCTTTTCTTAACAGCATAACCACCTGATGTATTTGGAAGATCGGCGACGTTAGCTGCTAATGCTGCATCTACTTTAATCGAGACTCTGGCTGATACAGGATCGCCTAGCGAGCTCTTTGCTAGCACCAAAAGATCAGAACCTTCTTGATTCATTGCTTCCGCAATCGCTGAAGCGTAAGCCATAATATTTGGAGTAGCTAATTTTTCATCCGTAACGTGAAGCACTTTGCTAGCACCGGCTTTTCCAATACCATCAATATCAGATACTTGTCCGAAAACTATTGCCGTTACATCGCCAGCCGCAGCGTTCGCATAGCTAACAGCTTCTAACGATGATTTCTTTACTTTTCCTTCGTCTGTTTCTACAAATGCTAATGCTGCCATATCAAATTA
>CAZWLS010000185.1:0-8415 GCA_964634415.1 uncultured Roseivirgaceae bacterium
ACTTTGGCATTCTTTATGACATGTTCATATTGAAACCTATAAGATCATATGTTAACATCATTCAAATTATTCTTTAGATCACTAAAAAGAAATAAGCTTTTTTCATCAATTAATATACTCGGACTTACTGTTGGATTTTTTGCATCTATTCTCATTTACATGTATGTCGAAAATGAAATGAGTTATGATACTTTTCATGAAAATGGTGATCAGATATATAGAGTAAATCAGACCTTCATTTGGGGAGAGGATAATCCAAATTTATTTTCAAGTACAGGTCCGGGAGTTGGCTATGCTATACTGCAGGATATTCCGGAAGCTAAAGAAGTTGTAAGAGTTCATACACCAGACCTAATGCCTGTGAGGTTTAAGGATGGAAATGAAGAGAAATTTTTTAATGAGGAATATGTTTTAGCAGCGGACTCCAATTTTTTTGAAGTCTTTTCTTATCCTTTGTTAAAAGGAAATGCATCCACAGTGCTGGATCTTCCATATTCTGTTGTTTTATCAGAACAAGCAGCTAAACGATTTTTTGGGGATGAGAATCCTATGGGTAGACTCATCGACCTTGGAGGTGGACCGATCAGAAAGTCCTATAAAGTCACTGGAGTAACTAAAGATACCAAACGAAATCAGTATATAGATTTTGATTTAATGATCTCGATGGGGAGTATAGATCGGGTCGAAAGAAGTAATTGGAGTTGGATGTGGACAACCTTTGAAACTTTTGTTTTGATGGAGAAAGGATCCGATGTACAAATTGTTCAATCAAAGATTAATGAACTACCTAAAAAACATGCAATTCAGACTTTAGAGGTAATGGGCTATACCTATGATGAGTATATCGCTGCAGGTAAAGAATGGAATCTGTATCTACAGCCATTTCAAGATATTTATCTTCATTCGAAAGGGATCTATAATCGAATCAATAATGTAGGAGACTTTACCATAGTAATCGCTCTTATTGGTTCTGCAGTTTTTTTGCTGATTTTGTCATGTATTAATTTCATCAATTTAAGTACCGCACAGTTTACTAGTCGGGCTCAAGATGTAGCACTTAGGAAAGTTTTGGGTGGAAGTAGATCTGCCTTTATAAGACGGTTTTTTGGCGAATCGCTAGCGTATTGTTTGATATCTATAACTATTGCTTTGGGAAGTATTTATTATGTTCTTCCGTTCATCAATCAATCCTTAGGATCAAATCTGGCATTTGGTTCAGTAAATGTTCCTCTTTTAATCGGTTTTATCGTATTGTTGATCGGCGCAGTGAGTTTTGTGGCAGGGTTTTATCCTTTTCTGTTTTTTAATAAGTTCAAGCCTATCGCAGCAATGAAAGGTGAGCTTAAATCAGGTAAAGGAGGTACTAGAATTCGAAACGGAATGCTTACCACTCAGTATGTACTTTCATTTCTCCTTATTATTTGCACCATTACTATTTACAAACAACTCAATTATTTTTTAAATGCAGATATGGGATTTAAGCAAGAAAATCTCATAACAATTGAAAATGTTCACTGGATTGATTCTCAAGAAGAGTTTACTGATGAGTTGTTAAATCTAGATGGAGTAATTGGTACAGCAGTATGTGATGCAGTGCCACTTCGGGTTTATAACGGAGATCAGTTTATACCTGATAAAATTAATTCTGGTTCACTACCACTTAACTATGTTTTGGGGGATGAAAGTTATGTTGATCTTTTAGAGATAGAGATGGCAGTCGGAAGAAGTTTTGATAAATCTTATTCAGACGATAAAAATGGAATAATTATAAACGAGACAGCAGCACGGTCGATTGGATGGATAGTTGACGAATCGATACTCAACAAGAAAGTAACGAATTGGAGTGGTACCTATCATATAATAGGAGTGGCTAAAGACTTTCATTTCGCCTCTCTTCGATCTCCGATTGAGCCATTTGCTATTTTTCATTCACAGTCCAATGCACAAGGTGAAAGACCCTTAACAAGAGTAATTATTAAAACTCATTCTACTCAGCAAGACTTTGAAGATATTAGAGAGTCAGTTCAGGCAAAATGGAATGAATTTGCTCCAGGGAGACCATTTAGATATGTTGTTTTAAATGATTATTTCGAACGTACCTATCAACGAGAACAACAGTTTGGCAGTGTATTGTCATTTTTTGCTGTACTAACAATAATAATTGCCTCATTGGGCTTATTTGGAATCGTTGTTTTCTCCATTGAACAAAAATTAAAAGAAATTGGAGTAAGAAAAGTACTTGGTGCATCGGTATCGAGTATTGTTATACTTTTCTCAAAAGGTTATATCCGACTGATGCTAATTGCGTTCGCTTTAGCCGGACCTGTAGCCTTCTATTTCATGAATATGTGGCTGTCAGATTTTGAGTATCATATTCAAATGGGGCCAGAGATCTTTTTGACATCCTTAGCTATTCTTTTGACAATCTCTGTCTCTATATCAGTATTTCAGACTTCTAAAGCATCATTGATGAATCCTTCTGAAGTATTGAAAGATGAATAGAATTTAAATTTTTCTCAGTACATCCAGAGCAGATTTTATGTGCTTTTCAGCATTGAAATCTGCTCTGAATGTGTGTACTACGACTCCATTTTTATCAACAACAAATGTTACTCTTCCGGGAACAAGTCCAAATAAGGCACTAGGTACTTTGAATGCTTTCAATGCTTTTTTCTTTGGATCACTAAGCAGAATAAATGGCAATTTCCTTTTATCCGAAACCTTTTTATGAGAAGATGAACTGTCTCTGCTAATTCCAATTACTTCAGCTCCAACATTTTTAAATTCTTCATAATTGTCTCTAAACCCGCAGGCCTGGGCTGTGCATACTTTTGTATTGTCTTTTGGATAAAAATAGATCACAAGTGCAGTTCCTTTAAAGGAGGACAATGCTACATTGTCTCCATTTTGGTTTTGCAGCGTAATATCTGGTATCGTATCACCTATTGATAGCATTCTTCTTAAAATGAGTTAGTAATAATGGTAAAATCGTCAAATCAATGATGAGCGCTAGCAACAATGATAGACTAACAAAAAGTCCAAGATAGAATGTAGCTCCAAAATTTGAAAATAGATATAATGCAAATCCCGCGCTCATTATTAATGAAGTAATAAGCATTGCGTTACCCGCATGCAAAATTGTTTCTTTCATACGCTCGCTAGGATTTTCTTTGCTACTTCTTAAGTAATAACTCATCATGTGAATGGTATCATCAACAGCTATTCCAAACGCGATTGTGAATATTATTGAAGTTGTCATTTTTAGGGGAATGCCAAGCCAACCAATAATGCCTGCTATTAAAATCAGTGGTATGATATTCGGAATGAGACTTATAACAAGAAGTCTTAAAGATCTGAAGTAGATACCCAGAACAATTCCAATAACTATTATTGCAGTAAGAAGTCCTTTTAGAAGGTTAAATGATAGTAATTCATGACTTTTATCTATCAAATAGGTAGTTCCGGTTATCTTATAGTTAATAATCTCACTGTTGATTTGATCAGATAGTAGGTTTAACATTTTTTTATTTCTTATATCCGTTTCTTTCGATCCTAATTCAGGGAAAAATCCAATTAGCCTTCCAACCTTACTATCCTCAGTAACAAGCTTGTCCAGACGTTTCGGATCAATTCTGTTTTTTAGTCGCAGCGTTTGTTCGTATTCGATATTAGAATTTGGATAGTTGAAGTTGCTGTTTAAACCTCCGTTATTAACCATATTTAAGTACTTAATGATGGTAGCCGGAGATTGTACTTTTGCAATTGGGAATTCATTAAGTAAATAGTCTTCGATTTTCACTATCTCATCCATTACTTTCTTGTCCCATATGGATAAGGTGGTATCCGCAACTTCAACCCTTACTTCATAAGGTTTGGAACCACCTAATTCTGCATCTGCATATTCAAAGTCGAGACGTACATCTGAATTTTCAGGTAAGTCATCCAAAAGGTAGGAATTGACTTCAAGTTTTGTAATTCCGGGAACAACGAAAAGCAGCAAAATCGATAATCCCATTAGTACAAGTCTCTTTCTCTTTTCTATGACAGTCAGCCACCGGGTAGGAATACCTACTGTTTTTCTAGATGACGAATAATTGGTCATAGATGATACAAGAAGTCCGAAACTGAAAGTGACGATAAATGCAATTAAAATACCGATTGCTGCAAAAACACCGAGTATTTGAACCGGTTCGGTATTGATCCAAACTAAACTGATAAACCCTATTGCAGTTGTTACTGATGTCAAAAGAGTAGGAACCCAAACTACTTCTATGGCATCTTTTAGCCTTTTAAACTTTGTTTTAGCGGTCGACCTTTTTAATGCATTGATAAGGTGGACTGAATCAGACATTGATACAAAAAAGAGTATCGGTGGGAGTAGCGAACTCAGCAGGTTGATTTTTATCCCTAACATCCCAATTATTCCAAAAAGCCAAATGATAGAAACTAGGCTTATTAAGAACGGAAGAAGTGCTGATTTGAAATTCCTGAATATGATAAGCAACAAACAAAAACTAAGAAGTAGGGAGCCTATTAAAAATTTGGAGAAGTCATTTTGAATGTAAGAGACAAAGACACCGGCTGCGCTAAGTTTACCGACTAGTTTTATGTTAGTAATTCCAAAGAGTCTTGCTTTTTCTTTGATTGAGTTTAATAGCTTGTCACTTCTCGGTTGATCGCTAAAATGTTTATGGTTGAGATATATGCTAATAGCATCGCCCTTTGTACTAAATGCAGATCTGTAAAATGGGTTGCCAAATATTCTGGTGCTATCTTGATTTAGTTGGTATTTAGAAGGGCTGTCAGTGTGAATCAGGGGAAATATGACAAGTCCTGTAGGTGTTTTAATAACATGCTGTAATGAAAGAGGTGAATAGACATTTTTAACATCTTTGATATCAGAAAGAGATTTCTCAAACTGGCTCGCTCTCAACAAAAACTCCTTGTTGAATATACCTGATTTCTCCTCGATTATTATGTGCAAGTAATCATTGTCGTAGCCAAACTGTTTTGTGTGTTCAATATATGCCTGGCTATCAGGGTGGTCTTTTGGGAAAAATTTTTCAAATTCAAAATCAAAAGCCAAAAATTGAAGATTCCATCCCAAAATGATGGTAATGACTACCAATAAGCTAGTCATTATCACCTTTCCCTTCAGGGTTATTAACCGCTCGACATATTTATCTAATCGTGGGCTCAGAGTTTCTTCGTTTAAAAGTTAATTTTGTTACCAAACTACGAACAGAATGCAACAATACCTCAACCTAATGCAACATATCCTGGACAATGGCGCCGATAAGGGTGATCGGACAGGTACTGGAACGAAAAGTGTATTCGGTTATCAGATGAGGTTTGATCTTAGCGAAGGCTTCCCATGCGTAACAACCAAGAAGCTTCATTTACGATCAATAATACATGAATTACTCTGGTTTCTTCAAGGCGATCAAAATATTAAGTATCTGAAAGATAATGGTGTTTCTATCTGGGATGAGTGGGCAGACGAAGATGGAAATCTTGGTCCTGTATATGGAGTCCAATGGAGAAGTTGGCAGACACCTGATGGAAGAAGTATTGATCAGATTAAAAAATTGATTGAGGGTTTAAAAAATAATCCAGACAGTAGGAGACATATCGTCAGTGCGTGGAACGTTGCTGATGTGGATGAAATGGCCTTGCCGCCATGTCATACTTTATTTCAGTTTTATGTCGCTGATGGCAAATTAAGTTGTCAACTATATCAACGAAGTGCAGATGTATTTTTAGGAGTTCCATTTAACATAGCTTCCTATGCTTTGTTTACGATGATGGTAGCACAAGTATGTGATCTTAAACCTGGTGATTTTGTACATACGTTTGGTGACGCACACTTGTATAATAATCACCTGGATCAAACTGAATTGCAACTCTCAAGAGAGCCTAGGGCACTACCAACAATGAAAATCAACCCAGCTGTGAAAGATATATTTTCATTTAAATACGAAGATTTTGAATTAATCAACTATGATCCACATCCACACATAAAAGGTGCGGTAGCTGTGTAACATTTTGGTAACTGAGGTAGTCAACTAAGCGTAATGAAATGGCAGAAAGTAGTGGAATATTTGATATGATAGGACCTGTTATGATTGGTCCATCAAGTTCCCATACGGCTGGTGTAGTTCGGATCGGAAGGGTTACTAATAGAATTCTGGGTGGAGTTGCTGAGAATGTTGAGATCATATTCTATAACTCGTTCGCTAGAACTTATGAAGGTCATGGTAGCAACAGGGCAATTTTAGCGGGCCTCATGGACTACCATACCGATGATAAACGAATTAAGGATGCACTGAAGCTAACTGAGGAAGTGGGATTGACTTATACTTTTAAGTCTGTCGGTAGTGCCTCCACAGTACACCCAAATTCTGTAAGGGTTATTGCAGAAAAAGGTGATAAAAAAGTTGAAGTACTTGGAGAAAGTAGAGGCGGGGGAGTGATAAGAATTAAAGAAGTAAATGGCTTTGATTCAAATTTTACTGCTAGCCTTCATACACTGATAATAGAAGCTGATGATGTAAAAGGAAGTATAGCCTTTTTCACAGAAGTATTATCGCAGGACGAATGCAATATTGCAACAATGACGGTTTCGAGAAAAGGTCGAAACGATCTGGCATGCTTGATTCTAGAAATGGATTCGGGTATCGATGATATAACCTTGGAATATTTAAAGAAGAGGAAGTGGGTGCACAAGGTCATCTACATACCTGATATTGACAAATGACATGAAAACAAAAACAGGACTAATCACCATACTGATGTTGCTATGTACAATAGCCTTCAGTCAAGAAATAAGACTACTTACACTGGAAGAGTGTATAGAAATTGCGGTGGATAATAATCTTACCGTACAACGAAGTGAGCTGAATTTAAGAAATGCAGAGGTAGGACTCATGCAAGCAAAAGCTCAACGTTATCCAACATTAAACGCTAATGGAAACTTTGGTTATAACTGGGGTCGAGGAATTGATCCTACGACTAACCAATTCATTGATCAAAGAATCAATTTTAACGGAGTAAGTGCTAGTACTTCTGTACCAATAATTAATGGTCTGCAAGTACATAATTCGATTAGACAGAGTAAGCTTGACCGAGAAGCGTCTGATTACGACCTTCAAAAAGCTTCAAATGATATTTCTCTTAATACTGCTCTTAATTATGTAAATGTGATATTTAATAAGGAGCTATTGGAAAATGCGCGTTTTCAGCTCGAGTCAAGTAAGCAGCAACTAGAAAGAACTTCTTTGTTAGTTGAGTCTGGAGCTCTTCCTTTGGCAAATAAACTACAATTAGAAAGTCAAGTTTCGACCAACGAAGTAAACGTTATCAACTCTCAAAATAACCTTGATTTAGCTGTGCTAACATTGAAGCAAGGACTATTACTTCCTCCTGGAGATGAGATTGATATTGTAATTCCGGATATCACTGTTGATCAAGCAGAAATTGAACAAACATCTATTATCGAGCTCTTTAATGAGGCAGTGGCAAATCAACCTGAGATAAAAAGTGCTGACTTAAGAGTAAAAAGTGCAGACATAGGATTGGATGTGTCGAAAGGAGGAATGTATCCTACTTTGTCTTTAAGTGGATCAATGAGTACCAACTTCTCAGATGCATTTCAGGATGTTACAGTTGAATCTGCAGCACCAACAGGGAATCTTAATCCAACAACGCTTCAATTAGGAGATGGTACTCCTATTTTTGATCAAGAGTTTGATGTTCAATTATCAAGTGAGACAGTCCCATTGTCAACACAATATGATAACAACTTAAATACTCGATTATCATTAAACTTGAATGTTCCCATTTTCAATAATTTCAGAACAAGAGCTGACGTGCAAAGATCGAAAATCACGTTACAGCAAGCTGAAATTAACAAGCAGGAACAAGAAAATACCTTATATCAAACTATTGAAACTTCGTATAGAAATGCTGTAGCAGCAGCTCAAACTTATTCTGCATCACAAAAACAAGTAGAGTCATTGGATGAAACTTTGAGAGCTGTAGAAAATCAGTATAATAATGGAGCTGCGAATTTCACAGACTATCAAGTAGCAATTAATAATTTATATCAAGCTCGAACAGATCTTTCAAGGGCGAAATTTGATTTCGTTTTCAGGAAAAAGATACTTGAGTTCTATCAAGGTAAACCACTAACATTCTAAACTGATCCCAATCATTTATATCTAAAATCATGGCTAAGAAGAAAAAATCAAATAATAAAATTTTATACATCCTAGGAGGATTAGTTGTAGTACTTATTCTATTCGCGATTGTTGGTAAATCTCAGGGGTGGGTAGGTCAGAAAAAGAAACTGCAAGTTGAGCTATCTAAAGCAGAAAAAAATACAATTATAGAGAAGGTGAGCGCCTCTGGTCAAGT
>CAZWLS010000186.1:0-8335 GCA_964634415.1 uncultured Roseivirgaceae bacterium
AAGGTCTTATCACGTCGCATCAGATCGGCGATGACTATTACTTTGAAATTCCATCAGATCTTTTAGAAAAAGAAATCCTAATAGTTACACGTATTTCAGGATTTGTAAAAGGCTTAAATTTTGGTGGAGCTGGTGTTAAATCACGTCCTCAACAAGTGATTCGCTTCCAGAAAAAAGGTGGCAACATCCTCATGCGATCTGTTTCATACAATGACATTGCAAACGAAGATGAGCCAATCTATACCTCAGTAAAAAACAACAATTTCGAACCAATCATTCAAGCATTTAAACTTGAAACCATGAAAGATGACTCATCATCTTATGTGGTAAAGGTCTCTGACTTTTTTGCTAGCGACATTCCAATGATTGGAGCAATGAGCGATGCACAAAGAAGAAGATTCAAGATCAAAGGCATAGACAAAGGCAGATCCATGATCATGTCTGTGAAAGCCTACCCAGAAAATGTTGAAGTAAGACATGTCTTGACTTATCGAGGAGATGATCTTCCAGACAATAGACTGACAGGTACGCTATCAGTAGAATTGAATCAATCAATGATCGTACTTCCTGAAGATCCGATGGTCCCTCGATATTTTGATGAGCGTGTAGGATTCTTTTCACTACGACAAGTAGACTACAGCGCTGATGAGCAAAAGGCAGCTAGTAGAAGGTTAATTACAAGGTGGAGATTGGAGCCTAGTGATTGGGATGCATATAATAGAGGTGAACTAGTAGAGCCTGTGAAACCAATTATCTACTATATCGATCCTGCCACACCGGAAAAGTGGAGAAAGTACCTTAAGCAAGGAGTTGATGATTGGCAAGCTGCATTCGAAACTGCAGGTTTTAAAAATGCAATAATGGCAAAAGATCCGCCTTCACCAGAAGAAGATCCAGATTGGAGCCCAGAGGACGTTAGGTATTCAGTAATACGCTACGTAGCTACCGATATTCAAAATGCCATGGGACCACATGTTCACGACCCAAGAACAGGTGAAATACTTGAAAGTGATATCATCTGGTACCACAACGTCATGAATCTTTTGAGAAATTGGTATTTCGTTCAAACAGCAGCCGTAAATCCTGATGCTCAAAAAGTGAAATTTGATGATGAACTGATGGGAGAATTAATCCGATTTGTTTCTGCTCATGAAGTTGGACATACATTGGGATTCCCACACAACATGGGCTCATCTGTGGCATATACAGTTGATCAATTGAGAGATAAAGCATTTACAGACACGCATGGCGTTGCCCCTTCAATCATGGATTATGCACGATTCAATTACGTAGCTCAGCCTGAAGATGGGATTACTAACTTCTTCCCAAGAATAGGAGAATATGACCTTTGGGTTACTCAATATGGCTATAAAGCGATTCCGAATGTATCAGACCCGAACGATGAAGAAGAAACTTTAAATAGTTGGATACTTGAAAAAGCTGATGACCCAGTTTATCGATTTGGTCGACAAAGATTTATCCCTGTTGACCCGACTTCACAGACGGAAGACATTGGTCATGATGCCATGATTGCAAGTGAGTTGGGCATCAAGAACCTAAAGAGAATTCTTGATAAGCTGATGGAGTGGTCTACAGAAGATGGTAAAAATTACGATGATCTTGAAGAACTGTATGCCAATGTAGTGCGTCAGTTTAACCGTTACAACGGTCATGTGGTTTCCAATGTAGGAGGCGTGTACGAGTACTTTAAGACTTCAGATCAAGATGGAGCTATCTACACGCATGTAGAAAAAGAAAAACAACAGCGAGCAGTCAAATTTTTAAATGAACAACTTTTCGCTACTCCTGATTGGCTTGTAGACGCTGAAATCCTTGGTAGAATTCAGCAAGACGGATTGGTTGATGACATGCGCGGACTGCAAGTTAGAATCTTGGGTAGACTGACAAGAGAGGATATGATGATGCGGATGATTGAGAATGAAGCACTCAACGGATCTGATGCATACACCATCACTAACTTATTTTCCGACTTACGTCGTGGCATTTGGGGCGAGCTTTACAATGGTAGAAGAATAGATACCTACAGAAGAAATCTTCAAAAAGAACATATTGATCGATTGGGAGAATTGATGAATCTGGAAGATGATGATTACGCCAATTCAGATATCCCTTCTATTGCAATGGCTACTTTGAGTAGACTTGAAAGGGATGTGCGAAATGCCCGTCAAAGTGACGCTACCTCACGGTTCCATTTACAGGATATTCAAAAACGCATTGACGCGATTTTGAATCCTAAGTAGATTTTTTTTCAAACACCATCGTATTTGATCTTGTTTAGTTCATATACGATGGTGTTTTTATTTATCTTCCATTCATGAAAAAATTTTTACTGACTACCACGCTTTTCATTTTTGCCATAGCCCTTTTTGGGCAAGAGCAAACCACGCTTATACTTGTTAGACATGCTGAAAAGGCAAACGATGGAACAAGTAACCCTCCCTTAAGCGAAGCTGGATTTCAACGTGCCAACAAGTTAGCTGCTCTACTTACCGCACAAGATATCACAGCATTATACAGTACTCCTTTTACCAGAACAGAAGCTACTCTGACACCAATAGGTAGAGACAAAGGCATTGAAGTTCAACAGTACGATCCGTATGCCAAAGACGAGTGGCTATCTTCATTGATACAAAAGCACAAAGGAGAAACAGTAGTCATTTCGGGTCATTCCAATACAATTCCTACACTAGCAAATGCATTAATCGGCAGTGAGACGTTTAGTCAATTTGACGAAAATGATTATTCCAATCTAATAATCATAGTTACTGACGAAATTGGGAAAGGAAAACTGATCAGACTAAAGTTCTAAGAGACCTTTTCTCTTATTTGCTGATTTCATTCACTGGTATTGTTCAAAGACCGCTTAAAGAATAAAGTATCTGGTTTGATTATGGGGTGATTATATTTAGTTACTACTAAATACACATCATGAAAAAGCTAATCATCCTTACTCTTACATTACTATGTTTTATTGGGTCGAGTTTCTCGCAACCTCTCTGGTTGAGATACTCTTCAATTTCCCCTGATGGAAGTCAGATTGCCTTTGCATATAAAGGTGATATTTATACCGTTAGCAGTGCAGGTGGAACTGCAATTCCATTGACCATTGATGAATCGTATGATTACATGCCTATTTGGTCCCCAGATGGCAATTCAATAGCATTTTCATCAGATAGATATGGCAATTTCGACATCTTCATTGCGAACTTGAATGATGGCGGACTTAAACGATTAACCTATCATTCATCCAACGACTTTCCAAACTTAATAACTACGGAAGGCGATCTCCTTTTCAATTCCTGGAGAGTAGACATAGCTAAGTATGCGCAGTTTCCAAATTCACGAATGCCTGAGCTCTACAGAATAAGCGTGAATGGAGGTCGGCCACTCATGGAATTGACTACACCATCCGAAGCCATATCCATGAATAATGCACTGGATAAGATTTACTATCAAGATCGAAAAGGATATGAAGATCCACTTAGGAAACATCATAAATCTTCCATAACCAGAGATATTTGGGTATATGACAAAAATACCAAGCAACATAATCAGCTGACTACATTTATTGGAGAAGATAGAAACCCAATCTTAAGCCCAGACGAGCAAAGTTTGTATTATCTAAGTGAGCAATCTGGCTCCTTCAATGTTTACAAAATGGATGTTTCAAATCCAGCCAATATCACTCAGCTTACCGACATGGATAGACACCCAATTCGAAACCTATCCATGAGCAACTCAGGCAAACTTTGCTTCAGCTACAATGGAGAACTCTATACCATGGAGGAAGGAAGTCAACCGCAAAAAGTAGCGATAAATATTACCAGCATTAGAAAAAATCTAGTCAGAGAGACCGTCCCGATCTCCTCAGGAATTACTGAACTAGACATTTCATCAAATGGGAAAGAGTTTGCCTTCGTGAAAAGAGGAGAGGTATTCGTTTCTTCAATCGATGGTGGCACCACAAAGAGAATTACAAATACGCCTGAGCAAGAGCGTTCGGTTAGTTTTAGCCCTGATGGCCGCTCAATCCTTTATGCAGGTGAAAGAAATGGTAGTTGGAACATCTATCAGACAAATTTGAAGTACGATGATGAACCTTACTTTTTCACCTCTACTATTCTAGAAGAAGAAACATTGGTTGAGACTCCCAAAGCAGAATTTCAGCCAGTCTACTCTCCTGATGGTAAAAAGATCGCGTACCTGGAAGATCGAACGACTCTTAAAACGCTAGATTTAAAAAATAAGGGAATTGAAACCATACTCCCTGCATCCAGAAATTACTCGTACTCAGATGGTGACATCTATTTCAGCTGGTCTCCTGATAGCAAGTGGATCGCTTCAGATATGCTTATGCCCAATCAGTGGATCAACGAGATCGGCGTTATCAGTGTAGCTTCCAAGAAAGTAATAAACATCACTAGAAGTGGATATACACAAGCTTTCCCAAGATGGTCAGACGATGGGAGTATGATTTACTGGTATTCTGATAGAGACGGGATGAAAAATCATGGTAGTTGGGGATCTGAAGGAGATGTGTATGGAGTACTCCTCACACAAGAGGCATATGACACATACCAACTAAACAAAGAAGACAAGAAGTTGGATGACGAAAGTGGGAATGAAGATGATAGCGATAAAGATGACAAAGATGATTCTGACGCTGTAGATCCAATAAAAATAGACTTCAAAGATCTTAAAAAGAGGCGGGTAAGATTAACCTTGCATTCCTCAAGATTGAACGACGCTATTCTATCGAATGATGGAGAGTCCTTGTTTTATTTGACCCGCTTTGAAAAAGGAGCCGATGTATGGAAAACAAACCTAAGAACTAAAGAAACGAAGCTTTTAGCCAAGTTAGGAATAGGTAATGGTGGTTTGGTAATGGATAAAGAAGGGAAGTCCATATATGTACTAGCCGATGGTGGCGCAATGAAAATTGATGCTAATTCTGGAGATCGTAAATCTTTGAGATTTAAGGGTGAAATGGAGTTGAAGAAAGATGAAGAATATGTCTACATGTTCAATCACATGTGGCAACAAGTAAAAGACAAGTTCTATGTAAAAGACCTCCACAATGTCGATTGGGAAGGTTACAAAGTCGATTACAGCAGATTCCTTCCTCATATCAACAACAGCTATGATTTCACGGAGATGATGAGTGAGCTACTTGGAGAGCTTAATGCCTCTCACACAGGAAGTGGCTACCGAGCGAGAAGCAGCACCGCAGACCAGACGGGATCTTTGGGTTTATTTTTTGATGAAAATGCATCAGAAGATGGTCTGAAAATCACTGAGATATTGAAAGATGGACCGAGCGATAAAGCTGACCTTGATATCAAAGAAGGCATGATTGTAGAAAAAATTGATGGTGTGAGTCTTTCCAAATCTGTCAATCATTACGACCTCTTAAATAGAAAAGTCGGAAAAAAGGTAAGACTTAGCCTTTACGATCCTTCTGGTAAGAAACGATCAGAAGTTGTGATCAAACCAATAGGACGAGGAACCGAGTACAATTTATTGTATGAGCGATGGGTTGAAAACAGAAAGAAAGAGGTAGAGGAAGCATCCGGTGGAAGAATAGGATATGTTCATGTGCGAGGTATGAATAACCCTAGCTTTAGAACGGTCTATGAGGAAGTTCTTGGAGAAAATTATGACAAGGAAGCAATCATCGTAGATACCAGATCAAATGGTGGTGGCTGGCTACATGACGACTTAGCTACTTTCCTCAGCGGGAAAGAGTACATTAGAATGGTTCCGAGAGGACAAGACCTTGGTTCAGAGCCACAGTTCAAGTGGACTAAACCATCCGTAGTATTGATTGGAGAGAGTAATTATTCTGACGCACACATGTTTCCATATGCTTACAAGGCCTTAGGTATCGGCACCACTGTTGGTATGCCAGTACCAGGTACCGGAACTGCAGTGTGGTGGGAGACTCAAATCGACCCAACCATTTACTTTGGCATTCCGCAGGTAGGAATGTTAGATGTAGACGGAGACTATCTCGAAAACAAACAACTTGAGCCAGATGTGAAAGTGAAAAACAGCTACGAAATGTTGGTTCAAGGCAAAGACGAGCAACTAAGAAAAGCCGTTGAAATCTTGTTACAACAAAAGGCTACTAAACCAGCTGATGCCACGATAGATAACATCGAAAAAGGAAAATAATTGGGTTAGTATAATTCGTATTTACAAAAATCACACTCAAGCTTGCCATTATAAAGCTTGATACGATCTGAATCTTTAAGCCCTATTTGTTTTAGGGCTTTTTTATTTGAACTAATCAACCATGCGTCATATCCGACGAAGTTTTGTTTGAATGCATCCCCCATGGATTTATAAAAATCAAGAATATCATCTCCTATCCGCTCACCGTAAGGCGGATTGGTTATGATCATCCCTTTATCATTGATAGGCTTAAAATCCCTGAAATCCATTGTCTTGATGCGTACTTCCCTTCTCAATCCAATTTTACCCAATGCTTTTCTTGCAAGTGTAACCGCACTGTCATCAACATCGATGCCGGTCAAATCCATACTTGGCTTACGCATCTTTCCAAGCTCCTCATTTTTTACATTATTGAAGAGTATAGGACTGTAGTGTGGCCATGTTCTAAAACCAAACTCTTTTCTCTTCAGGTTTGGTCCCATATTCATGGCAATCATCGCTGCCTCGGTAAGGATGGTCCCACTACCACACATCGGATCTACCAGTGGAGTTTTTTTATCCCATCCAGACATCATTACCATTCCGGCAGCCAGTACCTCATTCATAGGTGCTCGGTGTCCATCCTCACGATACCCGCGCTGATTTAATGCAGCACCAGAACTATCCATGGAAATAGTAAAGAAATCGTTGGCACAGTGCACATTGAAAAGTACATCAGGCTTCTCTGTATCAATAGAAGGCCTCCTTCTATATTTATTTCGATATTGATCCACCATGGCATCCTTAGTTTTCAATCCCACATACTTGGAATGGGTAAAAACCTCAGAAAAGACAACCGGATCTATAGCAAAAGTCTGATCTACATCCAGGAAGTTAGACCAGTCAAATTCCATCACTTTGTCATAAAGTTGCTTCTCATTTCTAGCTTGAAATGTATGAATAGGAACCAGGATTTTGAGAGCTGTTCGAAGGGATAGATTTGCTCTATAAAGAAATGCTGGATTGCCTTCACACTTTACTCCACGTGTAATCTTCTCTACCTTCTCTCCTCCTAGTGCCTTTACTTCTTCCGCAAGGATATCTTCAAATCCGAAAAGTGTTTTGATGGTTAATTTCATAGGGATGCAAAAATACTCTTCATTAAGTAGCTCAATACATTATAAAGAGATGAATTATAAAAAACCCTTCCCGATTTCTCGAGAAGGGCTTATCAATCTATATTCAGGGTAAAGTCAGATCATTCTAACCACGAGGGTGGTTATTTCTTATCTTCCTCTACTTCTTCGAATTCGACATCCGATACATCATCAGCAGAACCTTCAGCACCTGCACCTGCGTCAGCACCCGCTGCGCCTGCATCAGCACCGCCAGCTTCTTGCTGAGCTGCATACATCTCCTGAGATGCTGCCTGCCATGCATTGTTCATCGCTTCAAGAGCAGCATCAATTTCAGCTAGATCTTGCTTGCTATGAGCTTCTTTAAGCTTAGTCAACGCTCCATCGATAGCAGTCTTGTTGCCTTCAGAAAGCTTGTCGCCAAACTCACTTAATTGCTTCTCAGTTTGGAAGATCATCGAATCTGCCTGGTTGATTTTCTCAACTTTTTCTTTGGCTTGCTTGTCTGCTTCAGCATTCGCTTCAGCTTCTTGCTTCATTTTCTCGATTTCCTCATCAGTCAATCCTGACGATGCCTCGATTGTGATTCTTTGCTCTTTTCCAGTGCCTTTATCCTTTGCACTCACGTTCAATATACCGTTTGCGTCGATATCAAACGTAACCTCAATTTGAGGTACACCTCTTGGTGCCGGTGGTATATCATTCAAGTGGAATTTTCCAATTGACTTATTGTCTTTCGCCATTGGGCGCTCTCCTTGCAATACATGTATTTCCACTGATGGCTGATTGTCAGCAGCAGTAGAGAATGTTTCAGATTTCTTCGTAGGGATAGTCGTATTAGACTCGATCAACTTCGTAGATACTCCTCCCATTGTCTCAATACCAAGAGATAGTGGAGTAACATCTAGAAGAAGAACGTCTTTCACTTCACCTGTCAATACACCTCCCTGGATTGCAGCACCAATTGCCACAACCTCATCAGGATTTACTCCTTTTGAAGGCTTCTTTCCGAAGAACTTCTCTAC
>CAZWLS010000187.1:0-8308 GCA_964634415.1 uncultured Roseivirgaceae bacterium
GATAAGTATAATGACGCATTGCGCGATATGATTAGCAACAAGATAGAGGGGAATGAAGTTGTATCCTACGTAGAAGAAGAGCCGGAGGTAGTAGATATCATGACCGCATTAAAAGCTAGTATTGATCAGGCTAAAGAGGCTAAAAAGCCTATGAAGAAGGCGGACAAGAAACAGCAAGACGAAGCAAAAGTAGAGAAGCGCAAAGCAAGCTAGATTTAGATGACTAAAGTTGTTCAATTTCCGGTAAGCCCTCCACAAAAGCTCGGACCTAAAAAGGCAAGAAGGAGGAAGAAACCCAATCTGGAAGATTATGGGCAGCTGAATATGTTTGATCAAATTCCGGATCAGACTCCGATAGTTTCCCTTCCTAAAGCTGGTTCATTTTTCGAAGAGGCCTTAGAGCTAGATGAAGCCGGCAATTCTGAGGCTGAAAAATACTATTTACTTGCAATAGAAAATGATCAATCTGTTGAAGATGCCTATTGCAACCTTGGGATATTGAAATCAAGTCAAGGTGATCTTTCTAAGGCAATAGACTACCTCACGCAATGTCTGAAAAGAAACCCAAGACATTTTGAAGCTCATTACAATCTTGGTAATGTATACTCAGATATAGGCAATCTAGAACTTGCTAAAGTTCATTATGAACTATCAACTCAAATAGAGCCAGAATATCCTAACAGCTTTTATAATCTTGGATTGGTTCTTATATCTATGAAAAGGTACCAGGAAGCAATCCAAAGTATCAATAAATTCGTAGAGTTAGCTCCAAGGCAGGAGCATCAAGTAGCACATGAACTCATTAAAACATTAAATGCAATAGCCAAATGACTAAAGACAAACATCCAGTACTCAGTGAGCATTTCGAGCGACTTAAAGAGCTCATGCCTGATGTTTATGCCAAGCACTTCAGAGAAGAAAAAGAAACTAAGAATCAAAAGCTATTTCGAATGTTAAAACATTCACTTGGAGTAATAGAGGCTGTATATATTCAAAACAGTGACAATTTTTCACTATCCAAGGCTGAAGAATATTCCAAGATCATTGAAGAATTAAAACAACTAGGTTATGGCTATGACGGACAACCTGAGCTTATGAATTTGGCTGCACAATTTATGATCATGAAAGCTAAAAAACCAATGGAGAAAGCCAAAGGAAACACACAGCGCGAAAACGAAGATCGCAAAGCGATGTAAATTATCATTCGTTAATACTCACCATATTTAATGAACGAACTCAAAGAAGACCAGATTGAAAGTTGGCTAAAGAAACTCGAGAGAGAGAGTTGGCAACTTGAGCTTTTAGTTTCAGCTTTTACCATATTTCTACTTTTAGGAGCTAATTCAGAGTTTGGCTCTTTTCTGATTGACATCCAGTACAAGTACAATCTAGAAGGTACTATTTCTATTGTCTTTATTTTTCTTGTAATAATCAAGAAATGTATCCTCGCGCTCACTATTTGTTTAGTTATACATTTGATGCTTCGAGGATTTTGGATTGGAGCAATTGGTTTAAGGTCTGTACAGTCATCTATTGACTTTGATAAACTCAATTACAACGAATTCTTCACAGAAAAACTAAGAGCTAAAGTTATTAGTCTGGATAGATTGGTAATAATGTTAGATGAGATTTGCAGTGTCATATTTGCTTTCTCTTTTCTAATAATATCGATAATGATTGCTTTTGGATTGTATCTGACATCATTGGCAGTTATAGGATTAGTGCTAAGTACCTTCATCTCAGCTATTCCGACTGGGGTGGTTAGCGGCATAATCACGCTTATTGTTGGGATCGTTGTAACAATATTTATTCTGTTCGGATTGATCTATATGATCGATTATTTCACGTTAGGATTCTTTAAAAAGATCAGGTGGTTTGCCAAAATTTATTATCCATTTTACCGGATCTATAACTTTATAACCCTATCTAATCTTAGCAGAAGTATCTATTACTATTTAATAAGCAAGTTTTCAAAAACAAGATTTAGGATAGTTTATTTGCTAGTTGGTGTTTCAGTGGGAAGCATGGCGATGTTCTCATTTGACCAATATCAGTACTTTCCTTCAAGTACCAATGCAGATGTAATCAGTTCCAATTTCTACGACGATCAGAGACTCAAAGATGAATATGTTAATGGTGTGAGTTTACAATCAAGCTTTATTGACAAGCCTCACTTCCAGATATTTCTTCGCTATGACCCGGCAGACAATGAACGAATTTCTTTCCAATGCCCTGATTTTGAACCTGTCAAGGATGATGGACTAAACTGGAAACTGGGACTAAAGGCACAAGGAGGTAATTTTCAAATTACAGGTATTGATTATTCAAAGGAAAATCAGGAGAAGCTTCTTGAGTGTCAAAAGTTGATTTACGAAATCGCTGTAAATGATTCAATTTATTCATCATTGAAGTTTCATTTCTTTGTTCACCCTGCTAAGGATCAAAAAGGAATGCTCGTTACAATTCCGACTGAAGGATTTAACATTGGTGAAAACTTACTTTCCGTAAAAAAGATATCGCGAGATTCTACAATAGGCTATAGGGATTTTGTTAAAATACCATTTTGGTACAATCCCGATTAAGTTATGTTTCGTATCCACTTTGCGGTACATTCTGCAAGGAATTCCAACACATCTTCCTTAGTTTTTCCACTTTTCTTAGGAACGTTGAATGAATGATCAGCGTGTGCAATAGTTTCTATGTTTGCTAATTTCAACCCAGAAACGACTTGCTCCATCAATAAATGATTAGCAAGTTTATCATTTGACCCTTGAAGGAATAATTGGGGTATTTTGATGTTAATTAAGTGTGCAGCTCTGTCAACGGAATCTCTTCCAGGCGCATGCAGTGGGAAACCAAAATAGATTATTCCTTTGACTACAGGTAAATTATGATCTATCATGAGGTGGGAAGCCATCCTTCCTCCATAAGATTTCCCAGAAAGGAATATTGGGATGTCTTGATAAGTTTGTGACAAATGCTCAAGTACTAATTTCCAAGTTTCAATGTTGGACTTTGGCGAACCTGGCGATTTTCGACCTTGTTCCATATAAGGGAAGTTGAATCTTGCTGTTGTAATTGCTTTTTCTGATAGCAATTTGTATAAATTAGTCATAAACGGGTGATGCATTCCTGCTCCAGCACCATGCGCGATTATTAATAGCGCCTTTGATGCATTTACTTCATCAATTTCTAAGGTTATTTTTCCCAGTTTCTCATTTAAGAATAGCTCCATTCGGTAAATTTAGCCAATGGAACTAACTGTATTAGGTTGTGGTGATGCATTCGGTAGTGGGGGAAGAAATCACACATCGTTCTTAATTGTTGAAAATAATGAAGGCGTCTTGCTGGACTGTGGTGCTAGTACCTTGATAAGACTCAAACATGAAGGAATAGCACTTGATTCAATTTCAACAATAGTTATATCTCATTTTCATGGAGATCATTTTGGAGGTATTCCTTTCTTTTTGATTAGTAGTTTGTTTGAAAATCCTAGAAATGCTCCTCTGGCTATTGTTGGCCCAAAAGGTGTTAAAAAAAGAGTACTGGAATTGCAGGAGGCGATGTATGCTGGTACTGCAGAAAAATTGATAGATCTGGATCTTAGCTTTATTGAATATAGTCAAGGTGAACCAACAGTTCTTGATGATAAGGTAATTAAAGCGTGGGAAGTAGACCACAGTCCACCTTCCATGCCTCATGGTATTCGACTAGAGTGGAATGGTAAAAAGATTGCATTTTCAGGGGACACCTCATGGTCTGAAAATTTAATCCCCTTGTCTAGGGGTACAGACCTATTTATCTGTGAGTGTAATTTTCAAAATGTAGTTAGTTTCGGACATCTGAGCTACTCAGAGTTGTTAGAGAAAAAGGTTCAATTTGACACGAAGGCGCTTTGGCTTACTCATATGGCTGATGAAGTTTTTGAAGCCTCTGACTTTGTTTTAAATAGATTAGCAGACGGTCAAAAAATATCAATTTAATTGAATAAGAATACAATATGGTTTGTGCCGGCAGGGGTGGTGGCTTTGGGGATTTTAGCTTTGTCTACATTTTTAGCTGCCCCAATTCAAATAAAGGGTGTTAGTTACTTGGATAAAATCGAACACTGTTTTGCATACTTTGTGCTAGTCGTAAGTTTCATGTGGGCGTTTCAAAAAGCTAATAAGCTTACTCCTAAAATCTCATTTTATATTTTCGTGGCTACATCCTTATACGGTTTAGGTTTGGAAGTTATTCAGTTCATATTCTTCTACAATAGATTTTTTGAGTGGCTTGATGCTTTTGCAAACCTTGTAGGCGTAGTTCTTGGTTTTATAAGTTTTAGAATAATATATCGTGGCTAAAAAAAAATACTATTACATAATTCATAAGCCATTTAAGATATTAAGTCAATTTTCTAATGAAGGAGATAATTCAGGACTTGGTGAGGTTTTTTCTGACCTTCCAAAAGATGTCTATCCGGTTGGTAGACTAGATTTGGATAGCGAAGGATTACTAATTCTTACCAATGATAGGTCATTGAATAATAAGCTTCTAGACCCCAAACACAAGCACTTGAGGACGTACCTAGTGGAGGTAGAAGGAGAACCTAGCGCGGCTGCTATCAAGCAACTTGTTACGGGTGTTGAGATTAATCTAAAAGGTAAATTATATAAAACTAAGCCTGCAATAGTAGAAGTAGTTAAAACTGATCTGCCTGAAAGAACGCCGCCTGTCAATTACAAAAAGCATCCAATCAGATCATGGTTGCAGATTAAATTAACTGAAGGAAAGAATAGACAGGTAAGACGAATGACGGCTAAGGTTGGTCATCCAACATTAAGATTGCTGAGAATTGCTATAGAGGATTTAAGTCTAGATCCGTTGAAGTCAGGAGAAATTACTCAGATTAGTGAGAAGGCGATCTATAAAAAGTTAAACCTTCTTTAATTTCCAATCTAAAGAGTACTTTCCACTTCCGAGCAGAAATATTGCTACATAGCCAACAAGATAAAGCAATGGGAATTCCTGATTTTTCCATGGATCATTTGCATGAAAAATAAATGCTGCAACAAACATTGTAGCAGCAGGTAATACTGATGCTAATCGGGTTTTAAAACCTATTATAATCAATATAGGAGCTATGAACTCTGACAAAACTGCTAGTATTAGTGTTGGGGTTTGACCGATACCTATTGGATCTAAAAAGGTAAGATCCCCCGATGCGAGCTTGCTAAATTTTCCCCAACCATGTGTCAGCATCATTCCTCCAAATCCTAATCTTAATACTAGGGTTGCTAAATTTAAATTCGTCATTCGCTTGTTGATTTCTTGATTTTAACTGCTCTCTTGTACACTCTAGGTGAGCCTATCATAATTAATATCGTATCCCATATACGTATCCAGGCATTTGGTCTACTTTCATCTTTCTCTTGAGACTCGAAAAACTTGATGATCTTCTTCAAGGTATTGTCTAAAAGTGACAAGTATAGTACGATGGTCATAAACCAAACAAAAGCCATGTTGAAGTAAAATGTTGGTACTTCCCAGTTACCTAAAATTTTGATGGGGGCGTAAAATTGTGCTCTTCCTATACTTGAATAAGGCCTCATGAACACCGGATCTTTCTTCTGAATCAATTGATCGTCGCCTCTATACACCATATCCAAATGAGCTCTATTCATAAGTAAGTCGGCAAGGAACTCATTATGATACTTCTTTTCTAATTCTACAAAACCTTCTTTGCCAAGTTCATCAACTAACTTTTGGTACAATTGATCGCGATCTTGTTGGGCCTGAAGATATTCGTTCGAAAATGTAGATTTGGCATACCTTAAATACTCATCAAGTTTTTCAGATATTGAGACACTGTAATATTCCGGAGTAATTTGATCCAAATATGGAAACGACCGCAACCCGTGTAGGTCCGTAAGTGCACTTACTTCATTTTTTAGTATTCTGAATGATCTCTCTTTGTCACTCCAATCAGCACTGTCTCGAACAATTTCCCTATTAATGGTCATTAGTTCTGGAACCATAAAAGATCTGTAAACAGAAGTTCTACTTATTTCTTTATTGACTTCAAAAAAATGTTTCTCGTAATCATTGTATCGAAATTGTGCTACAGCTAGCGCCTCATAAGCCCATCTTGAAGCCATCATATCACCTACAATAGGAACATTCTTTTGATTATTTAATGAATGATGTAACTCATCAAATTTGATCATTGCGCCACCAAGAAGGAGTTGTGGTACCAGAATAAATGGTATTAGGATATAAATATTTATTACTGAGTTCAATGCAGATGATATATTCAATCCGATCAAGTTGGCGAAACACGATACTGTAAACAACACACCCCAGTAGTAAAGAGTCATTCCATGTATCTCTAAAATGAAATTCCCAATAAGCACAAACGAAAGTGTTTGAATTGCGGATAGGATGAATAAATAAACGACCTTGGAGTTTATGTAACTTAGCCTTGATAGGTTTAGAAAAGATTCGCGTTCGAGTATTTGTCTATCCTTATAAATCTCCTGTGCGCTCACAGTAAGTCCCATGAATAGAGACACGACAATGGACATGAATAAGTAAACAGGGAGGTTGATGTTTTCAGAGAAAGCATAGACTTTTTCTGGTGAATATTTTGAGAAATAGCCAAGAATAAAAGCCAATAGGGGAGCTTCCAGTAAGTTTATAAGGACATATTGCTTATTCGAAATTTTAGAAAGAAGATTCCTCTTACTAAAAATTTTGAACTGATTCCATGTATCAGGAATTCGGAAATTGGTTGGAGGAAGTACAGAATCATATTTTAACCTTACCAATTTTGGAACAATATTTTCTTGATATTTAGAATACCAAACCGAAGGATTTACTCTTCGTTTTTTTGTAGACCTACCACGCTCATCGATTTCTCGAGCTTCAATTATCTGTAGAATTTGTTCGGGAATGACATTTCCACATCTGGGACATTCGCTTTCAGCTGCATTCACCTGCGTGTTCATCGTCTTAAAGTAGACTACGGCATCAATAGGATTGCCATTGTAAATTGGATATCCACCTTTATCTAGAATCCAAAGCTTATCAAATAGTTTAAATATTTCCGATGAAGGTTGATGAATAATTGCAACGACAAGCTTTCCTTTTCTTGTCAAGTCTTTAAGCAACATCATCATCTTTTCAGAATCCATTGATGAAAGACCGGAGGTAGGTTCATCTACAAAGAGAACAGATGGTTCTCTCATGAGCTCCAGAGCTATATTTAATCTCTTTCTTTGTCCTCCGGATATGGTTTTATTTAATGGATCTCCAACCTTTAGATCTTTAATATCCTCTAAGTCAAGGTCATCCAATACTTTGTGAACAGTTCGATCAATTAAATCATCAGAAAAATCACTGAAACAAGTTTTGGCATTGAAGTACAAGTTTTGATATACAGTAAGTTCTTCGAATAAGAGGTCGTCTTGAGGTACATACCCAATGACACCCTCAGTAGAGGCTTGTTCTAGCGAAAACCCATTGATATGGAGCCTCCCGCCATTTACTCTCAGCTTTCCATTTAGAATGTTCATTAGAGTGCTTTTTCCTGTTCCGGAACCACCCATAATTCCAATCAGTCTGCCAGAGTCTTCAGAAAAGGAGAAAGGCTTAAGTCCATTACTACTATTTCTGAATTTAAACTCGACTTTGTCTCCTGCAAGTACAACTCTAGTACTTGTTTGGTCCTGAATGAATTGTTTTGTTATCTCCGATTCGTAAATGGAGGAGATATTTGGGCCTTTTATTATAGAGCCCGGTTTTAGAATATATGACTTGGCGGGAATGACCTTAATTCCTTCAAGGAATAGATTGAGAGGGCCATCGTATCTAAATACAAATGTTTCAACACTCTTCAGGTAAAGGACTGTTATTTTACCGAACAGATTTTGAACAAAGAGATGTCTAACTTGATTTTCAGTTTTCTTTTTTCGAATAATCCAGGCCATCTCCTCAGGCCATTCGGTTTGTTTGTTGTCAATAATTAGAATTCGTTGTTTGTTTATTTCTTCATCGTCAGGTTTGAGAATGAAGTTTTTAAGATTGACAACATCTTCTTGATCCAGGTTGAAGTTTAATGCCACAAGTGCGGCAAATTCTTCTTCTTTGGCAGTAACTTTTTCATCTGCCCTGATTAACTCCATCAACTGCATGAAAACGATAAGTCGCTCAGAACGAAGAAGTTCTTTGTTCAATTGATTGCAAATTTTTGCGATTTGCAAAATGCTAGTACTATCAATGCTTATGCCTTCCTCGTCTTTTGCAGTTGGTTGTTCTTTGTAAAAGT
>CAZWLS010000188.1:0-8286 GCA_964634415.1 uncultured Roseivirgaceae bacterium
TAGATATTATCAACATTGGTTCTTAAATGATCGTCTACCTCCACTCTTCCACGATCATCCATTTTGACTCCAGCTTTATCCAAATCAAGATTGTCTGTATATGGTCTTCTTCCTATAGATACTAAACAGTAATCTCCTTTAATTTCTATCTGCTCTCCCTTCTTATTTTCAGCTTTTACAGTAACATTCTTGCCCTTTTTCTCCACTGCAGTCACTTTAGTGCCTAAATGGAATTCAAACCCGATTCCTTTCAGAGACTTTTGCAATTCTTTACCCATTGTAGAATCCATAGTCGGGATAATGCTATCCAGAAATTCTACAACAGTCACTTTCGCTCCCAAACGAGCATAGACAGAGCCAAGCTCGACTCCAATCACACCTCCTCCTATTACGATCATGTGCTTTGGAATTTCTTTAAGTTCCAACGCTTCAGTACTTGTGATTACACGATCCTTATCAAGCTTGATAAATGGCAAGCTTGCCGGTTTGGATCCAGTGGCAATGATGACCTTCTCTGCAGTAATTTTCTTCTTGTCCTTACCTTCAATCTGAATGGTATTTTTATCCAAGAAACTACCCATGCCATGAAAAACTTCAATCTTGTTTTTTTTCATTAGATAGTCAATCCCATCTGTATTTTGCTTCACTACATCAGCCTTGCGATCAATCATCTGTTTTAGATTGACTTTTGGCTTATTGATATCAATTCCATGGGTTTTGAAAGTATGCTCTGCATTATGAAAATGTTCAGATGAATCGAGTAACGCCTTTGACGGTATACAACCTACATTCAGGCAAGTACCTCCAAGAGTATCATACTTTTCAATAATTGCGGTTTTAAGACCAAGTTGAGCACATCTAATTGCTGCAACATATCCACCAGGGCCGGAACCTATTACTACTACTTGATAATCCATTCTATTTAGATTTTAGATTAAGGAGATTTTTAAGAATTGAGTTTAAACTCCAAGAAGAAGTCTCGTAGGATCTTCCAACAATTGTTTAACTCTTACCAGGAAGCTAACAGATTCTCTTCCGTCAATAATCCTGTGATCATATGAAAGCGCTACATACATCATCGGCCTCACCACTACTTCACCGTTCTCAACTACCGCTCGTTCAACAATGTTATGCATTCCAAGGATAGCAGACTGAGGAGCATTAATAATTGGTGTTGACATCATGGAACCAAATACCCCACCATTCGTGATGGTAAATGTTCCTCCCTCCATCTCTTCAATGCTTAACTTATTGTCTCTAGCTTTTGTAGCTAACCTTATTACTTCTTTTTCAATCTGAACAAAATTCATTGACTCAGCATTTCGAATAACCGGAACAACGAGCCCTTTGGGAGCAGATACAGCAATGGATATGTCACAATAATCACTAAAGATCATTTCATTTCCATCAATTTGTGCATTCACTGCCGGCCACTCTTGTAACGCAACACAAACTGCTTTAGTGAAGAACGACATAAATCCTAATCCTACCTCATTCTTTTCCTTGAATTCTTCTTTATATTTCTTCCTAAGATCCATGATCGGCTTCATGTTAACCTCATTAAAGGTTGTCAACATTGCCGTTTCATTTTTTACTGAAACAAGTCTTCGAGACACTGTCTTTCTCAATGAAGACATTTTTTCTCTACGCTGATCTCTACTCACACCGCCTCCAAATACCGGAGCTTCGAACTGCGGTTTTGCCGGCTTGTCTTCAGCTTTTGGTGCTGATTTTTGAGCCCCCATCGCATCTTCTTTTGTGATGCGTCCATCTTTACCCGAACCCTTCACATCCGATGCTGGTATGCCCTTTTCGTCCAATATCTTGGCAGCAGCGGGAGATGCATGTCCCGTGGCATAGGTTTGGTTAGAAGATGTTGAAGGCGTTGCAGCCTCTGTTACAGGCGCGCTAGACGCTGGGGCTGATGGAGCTCCTCCTTCCATAACTTCGATCTTACAGATTAAAGCTCCTATTTCAAGCGTATCTCCTTCTTGAGCTACAATTTGTAATTTTCCTTGAGCTTCAGCAGTAAGATCAAAAGTTGCCTTATCAGATTCTATTTCGGCGATAACTTCATCGAGTTCTACAAAATCGCCATCACCTTTCGCCCAGTTAGATATTGTTACCTCCGTAATTGATTCACCTACTGCAGGAACATTCATTTCCAAAACTTCTCCTGTAGACTTTGCTTCCGAAGTGGTCTCTGAAGCCGCAGGTGTCGAATCTGAAGAGACAGCAGGTGTACTTCCACCTCCAACGGCCGACTCATCAATCTCACAAAGAACTGCACCTATTTCAAGTGTGTCTCCTTCTTGAGCTTTGATGCTAAGCTTACCAGCTGCTTCTGCAGTAACTTCAAATGTGGCTTTGTCAGACTCAAGCTCACAAATAACTTCGTCCATTTCTACAAAGTCACCATCGCTTTTTGTCCATGATGCTACGGTCACTTCAGTGATTGATTCACCAACCGCAGGAACTTTCATTTCAAGACTCATTTTATTCTTGTTTTATTTTTTAATTCTCTTTTCGGATTGGAACACGCTTACTTAGAAAATGCTCTTTTCACTAAATCTGCTTGCTCTTCTTTATGGATTTTTGAATACCCAGTAGCTGGAGATGCTCCAATTTTTCTTGCTACTACTTCAAAGTCCATCTCTATCATAGTTTTTATAAAACTCCAAGCACCCATATTTCGAGGCTCTTCCTGAACCCAAACCAATTTTGGATTATTGTATTTCTTCAGAATCGCATCAATTTGTTTCTGAGGCCATGGATAAATCTGCTCAACCCTTACAATTGCAACATCTTTTGCTTTCTTCTTCTTTTGCTCTTCTAGTAAATCAAAATAAACCTTTCCAGAACAGAACAATACTTTTTTAACACTCTTATTGGTTACAAAATCATCACCAATAACTTCTTGGAATTTTCCAGAAGTAAAGTCTTTAAGAGGAGAAGCAACTCCTGGGTGTCTCAGCAATGATTTTGGAGAAAATACAACTGCAGGCTTTCTGAACTCCCATGTAACTTGTCTTCTCATCAAATGGAAAATATTAGATGAGGTTGTCAAGTTTGCAATGATGATATTCTCGTTGGAGCACATCTGTAAAAACCTTTCCATTCTGGCACTTGAATGCTCTGGTCCTTGCCCCTCATATCCATGTGGCAACAGCATTACCAGTCCATTCATTCTCTGCCACTTGCTTTCTGCGCTCGCTATAAATTGATCTATCATTATTTGAGCTCCGTTCGCAAAATCCCCAAATTGAGCTTCCCAAATAACTAGTGCGTTCGGCGTAGCCATTGCATATCCATACTCAAATCCGAGCACTCCATATTCGGATAAGAGTGAGTTATATATTCTTAGAGGCTGTTGATCGTCTTGAATTTGATTCAAACCACAGTACGGCTCATTGGTTGTAGAATCAAAGAAATAGGCATGTCTATGCGAAAAGGTTCCTCTTTTCACATCTTGCCCTGACATTCTTACAATCGTCCCGTCAGCAAGAAGAGAACCATAAGCAAGAAGCTCCGCGTCAGCCCAACCAAGTTCTTTTTTCTCAAAGAAGTTGGCCTTTCTATCTTTCAATAATTTTTCAATTTGTCGAAGTGGCTTGAATCCTTTAGGCACTTCACTAATCGCTTCCCCAACTTTCTTAATCATCTCCTCTGAGATGCTCGTGTCAGGTGACTTATCAAAATCTTTTTCTTTAGACCTTCTCAAGTGATCCCACTCTTCTTCAATTTTCTGCGGCTTGTATGGAAGGGGATTCTCTTTAATTTCATTAAGTCTATTCTGAAGCTTGTCTTTAAATTCTTTCTCTAGCTTCTTTATTTCGCTGTCACTTAAATCACCCCCTTCAGTCAATTTCTTCACATAAACTTCTCGAGGATTCGGATGCTTACCTATTGCATTATACAATTTCGGTTGGGTAAACTTAGGCTCATCGCTTTCATTGTGTCCATGCCTTCTGTAACACAGCATATCAATGAAGATATCTTTTTTAAATTTCTGTCGATACTCTACAGCTAAGTTTGCGCAGAATTGAACTGCTTCAGCATCATCTCCATTTACATGAAGTATTGGTGCATCAACGATTTTGGCTAAATCGGTACAATAGATACTAGACCTTGCGTCAGCAAAATCGGTAGTAAATCCTACCTGATTATTAATCACAAAATGTATGGTTCCACCGGTCTTGTATCCTTCGAGCAAGGACATTTGAATACACTCATACACAATTCCTTGACCTGCAACTGCAGCATCTCCATGAATCAATACAGGTATTGCCTTGCCCAAATCTCCTTGATATTCATCATCTATCTGCGCACGGCTATAACCAAGCACCACTGGATCGACTGCCTCAAGGTGAGAAGGGTTTGGTGCTAGCTTCACATACATTTTCTTACCCGCAGTAGTTTCCAGGTGTGAAGAATATCCTAAGTGATACTTAACATCACCGTCACCCATCGTTAAATCTACTGCCTGATTCCCTTCAAATTCACTAAAAATCTCTTCATAGGTTTTACCCATGATATTGGCAAGTACATTGAGCCTTCCTCTATGAGCCATGCCAATAACCACTTCATCCGCGTCAAGTTCTGCACCTTTATTTATAATAGTATCTAGCGCAGGAATCATATTTTCACCACCTTCAAGAGAAAATCTCTTTTGTCCTAAGAACTTAGTATGAAGGAAATTTTCAAAACCACTCGCTTCATTTAGTTTAGATAGAATTCGATTCTTCTCTTCCTTAGATGGATTGATATTGGCACCTTCTGATTCTATCTTATCTTTCAACCAATCACTAATATTTGAATCTCTTATGTGATTGTATTCAAATCCGATATGGTTTGCATAAACATTTTTCAGTTTCTCAAGAATCTTTCGCAAAGAAGCTTTTCCAAGACCAACTTCACTTCCAACTTCAAACTCCGCATCTAGATCACTATCAGAAAGCCCGAAATCAGACAATTCCAACTTGGCAGTATGTGGCCTTCTTTCTCGAACCGGATTAGTATCTGCAATTAAGTGTGCCCAAGACCGATAATTATAAATTAAATTTCTTACTGCGGTCTCTTTTGGAGTAGCAACTGAAGTACTTGATCCTGGTTCCCCATATTGCTCTTGAGCAAATTCAAATCCTTCAAAAAATTTCTTCCAAGATTCATCGATACTATCGGGGTCCTCTTTATATGCTTTGAATAGCTCATCAAGGTAATTACCATGAGCGTTGGCGATGTAGGAATATTTGTCCATATTCATTTATGTTCTGAAACAAAATTAGATTGAATAAAGTTTCTTTAAAAACCGTTAAATCGGTTATTCAAATACACGTATTATATTTCAATATGATTCCACTTCAAAAACCATGTTTAATTCACGTTAGTAAGGTATTCCAGACTATTGACTAATAAAACGGTTAAAGTGTTTTTAGGACGACGTATTAAAGTGGTTTTATTTGTTTTTGGAAATCTTTCTCCCTCCGAGAAAAATAGACTACATTTGCGCTCCATTTTTAAACTTTTGATGGACGAGATCCATAAACAAAAAGAATTATGTCAGTAAAAATTAGACTAGCGCGTCGAGGACGCAAGAAACAAGCCATGTACGATGTTGTTGTGGCTGACGCTAGAGCACCACGAGATGGTCGCTTTATCGAAAAGATTGGTACCTACAATCCCAATACAGATCCAGCATCTATAAATTTAGATGACAACAAAGCATTCGATTGGGTAATGAAAGGAGCACAGCCTACAGATACTGTTCGTGCTATGCTTTCTTACAGAGGTGTTATGATGAAAAAACACCTACAAGTAGGAGTAAACAAGGGAGCAATTACTCAAGAAGAAGCTGATAAGAAGCTTGAAGCATGGTTGAAAGACAAAGAATCTAAGATTCAAGGTAAAGTAGACAAACTTGCTAAAGATAAGGCTGACAAGAAGAAAGCTGCTCTTGATGCAGAGAAAAAGGTAAGTGATGCTAGAGCTGAAGGATTGAAGAAAAAAGCTCAAGAAGCTGAAGCCGCATTGGTTGCTGAAATCAAAGAAGGTGGAGCTGAAGGAGACGAAGATGTAGCAGAAGATGTAGCAGAAGTTGAAGAAGCTCAAGCTGCTGAAACTCAGACCGAGGCTCCTGTAGAAGAAGCGCCTGCTGAAGCAGCTAAAGAAGAACCTAAAGCTGAGGCTGCAGAAGAAGCTCCTGCTGAAGAAGCTAAGGAAGAACCTAAAGCTGAGGCTACAGAAGAAGCTCCTGCTGAAGAAGCTAAAGAAGAAGACAAAAAAGAGGGTTAATCTGCTATGAGGCAGGATGATTGCTACCAACTAGGGGAAGTAATCAAGACTCACGGTCTTAATGGTGAAGTTGGCATTATACTAGATGTTGATTTCCCGGATGAATATCAAAATTTGGAATCAGTGTTCCTTGAACAACAAGGAAAGCTGATTCCTTTTTTTATTGATACCATTCAAGTAAACAACAATAAAGCACTGGTCAAATTCGAAGATATTGATTCACTGGATAGTGCTAAAACAATTGTCAAATCCAAACTTTACCTCCCATTATCATCGCTTCCATCATTAGAAAATGGACAGTATTATTTTCATGATCTTGTTGGTTGTGGAGTATTTGAGGAAAAATCTAAACTTGGTAATGTTAAAGAAGTAGTAGACCTAAGCGGCAATCAACTTCTTGTTGTAGAAGCAGATGATAAAGAAATCCTAATACCATTAAAGGATGAAATTCTGATATCAGTAGATACAACAAATAAAAAAATACAAGTGTCACTGCCTGATGGACTATTGGACATCTACAATGATTAACTTAACCTCATGCGAATTGACATAATCACATGCCTGCCAGATCTTTTTGAAGGACCACTTACTCAAAGTATCGTAAAAAGATCCATGGAAAAGGGCCTTGTGGAGCTTAAAATCCATAATTTGAGAGATTATGCCACCAATAAACATTTAAATGTGGATGATTATGCTTTTGGTGGTGGAGCTGGCATGGTTTTAATGATTGAGCCGATTGACAAATGCATCTCTGGACTTAAATCCGAAAGGCAATATGACGAGATCATTTATTTAACACCTGATGGCACAACTTACAATCAAGGAATTGCGAACCAACTTTCGCTCAAAGAAAATTTCATTTTCTTATGCGGTCATTATAAAGGTGTCGATCAACGCGTAAGAGACCACTTAATTACAAAAGAGATAAGCATTGGGGACTATGTGCTATCAGGAGGAGAACTTGCAGCAATGGTGCTCGCTGATTCTCTTATAAGGTTAGTTCCCGGTGTTCTGAACGATGAGACCTCTGCCCTATCCGATTCTTTTCAAGACAACCTGCTAGCACCTCCAGTATATACTCGCCCTGCTGAATATAGAGGATGGAAAGTGCCGGAAGTATTAACTTCAGGTCATGAAGCCAACATTGAAGCTTGGAGGAACGATCAAGCCATCAAACGCACAGAACAAAGAAGGCCTGACCTACTTAAATAAGCCCTAGTATATTTTCATTATACCCCCAGGTGGGTATTTTATCGATATTATCAAATGATAAGATTTGAAGAAAATTAATTCTTCAGATGAAAGCATTAGTAATATTCGCACTCCTTCTTACAGCATTTCAAGGGAAAAGCCAAAGTGTTGTTTCCAGCTCAGGAGCTAACTATTCAACTACTCAAACGAATATTGACTTCACTATTGGAGAAGCAGTTGTTGGGTCTTTTGAGAATATCAATCAAGGCTTCCATCAAGTGACAGTTTTGAATGATCCATTAAGCATTAACAAGGATCTAAACCTTGATATCATCATCTATCCAAATCCAACCATTGACAAGCTAAATGTTCAAAGTTTAGCAACGTCCAAACTAACATATCAACTTTTTGATCTTTCAGGAAAGAGACTAAAATCTGGAAGACTGGATGAAAAAAATAGCAGCATAGATGTCAGCAATCTTGACGAAGGTGTTTTTAAAATCTTATTCCAAGAACTAGATAGTGATCACGCTAAATCTTTTCTTCTAATCAAGAGAAACTAACTACAAAACCACTAATTAAATGAAAAAGCTACTTATAATACTTGTTTGCTTGTGTGCATTTTCAGCTTTAGCTCAAAGTCCCGAGAGCTTTAACTACCAAGCAGTAATTAGAAATTCAGACGGAGAAATAGTCTCAAATGAAAACATTGGAATTCAGTTTAGATTATTATCTGGAAGTACTTCCGGAAACGCAGTCTATGAGGAAACTTTCAACGTAGAAACTACTAATAATGGGCTTATA
>CAZWLS010000189.1:0-8263 GCA_964634415.1 uncultured Roseivirgaceae bacterium
GAGGTTGACACTCCCTCTTTGATCATTTGCATGATTTCTGCAAAGTCTTTTCCATCTTTTTCAAACCAGGAAGCAGCAGTTTGATAACTCACAATTATCCCTCCTCTTGAGTCATCGCCATCTTCTGTCACGTATTCCATAGAAGGTCTAGATACTAACCATTTCATAAGTGGCCATGGCCATGATTGTAACATCTCAGGAGAAGCAATTGAGATAAAACCAATAGCTCCACGCTCTTTAAGTCTTTCACTAATCAAATTGATATGTACAGCTCTCTCAATAGACCCAAAGGACTCAGGCGTAGTTCTTGAAACATACATAGCAACTTTTCCTGCAACATCAATATTATCGAGATCCGAAAATTCTAATTCTGGAGCATCTATACCTGTTCCTAAGAAAACGACATCTCCTGAAAAAGAAATATCGTCATGAACTGCAGGCATCAAATAATCAGTACCATGCTCCAAAAGTTCTCCATTGATTTTTACTGAAATTTCTTTAGGGCTTACTGTAGCCTTACTGAACTTAATCTTTTGACGATAAGTACCTTCATCTCCTCCAGGTAATAGGCCCATTCCTCGTACATTATTTTCTATATATATAGCTGCTGAATCATAACCCGGTTTTCCGGGATATCTTCCATTCATCTGATCTGAGGAAAGAAATTCTAAATGTTCCTTAAATTCTTGAGCTGATATATCTGCGATAGATTCATCGATAGACATCATGGGATTTTCATTGCTAACAGTACATCCAAACAGGATTAATACTGATACAAGTAGTAGGTTTTTCATATTAGGTATTAAATAGGTGTTATCTAAAGATAGCCAATATCCATCATGATACAGGAGCTAAGACTTTGACAACATAAAAAACTCCAATGCATTGCATTGGAGTTCTGTTTCTATCCCCTCCTATCATACGACAACCAAAACACAACTAATTCATCATACAAAAAAAGGCCAACCCTAAAGTCAGCCTCCTATTTAGACATCCATTATAGTTGAATAATTTTAGTATAGGTAATCTAAAGCAGTTTTATCATCATTATTGAAAGGTCTGTCACCTCCGTCAGCACACGCAAGCATGTAAGACGCTTTTGATAAAGTTGCTCCTGTTGGAGTTCCTGGGATATGGATTGCTCCAACTCCGCCGTCACCTTCATTTGCTAAACTACCTCCACAAGAAATGCTTCTGTCAAAGAAATCAGTGTGTCTGAAACCAATGCAGTGACCAATCTCATGAGCAATGATTGTAGCAATACCTGCAGTGCTAAGTCCATAAGATGACTCAAGAACACCACTCATTTTGATTTCACCGTAAGGATCTCCAGAAGATGTAGGGAATCCCGCAGATCCTAAAACACCTCTTCTTTCATCTCTTTTGCTTAGACGAGTCATTACAATATCTGCTCCTCCAGAAGATGTAACTCTCTGAAATGAAATAGTTAGATTTTCAGAGTTGTAACGAGAAATAGCAAGATCAAGTCCTGCAATCATAGCAGGGCTGTAGCCACTTGTACCTTTTTTGCCTCTTCCGCCTGAAGATGCTACAGGTGCATAAATGGTAATAACTCTACCACCTCCAGCATTAACTAGGTTGTTTGTTCGATACTGCTCAGCAACAGCAACAGGGTTTCCTTGCCCCATATTGGCAATATCAGTAGGAGTTAAGAAAATATCTCCTTCAACCAAGATTCCAGTGCCATCTGCTAGCCAAGTAGGCACTTGACTTTCAACATCAAAGCCAAGTCCAGCAATTTGAGCAACTAATTCATCTGAAACAGAAAAATCCTCTGCAAATGTGTCATCTTGATCAGAGCATGCCACAAACGAAGCTGCTACAAATACATAGATAAATTTTTTAATAATCTTCTTCATAAATATTAGGTTAACATGAATGTCCAACTATAAAACAGACACACCTCAGAATTTCCTACCGAAAATTTTAAAAAAAATAATATTCTATTACTGACCCTTAGTGATTAACAATATTTGCTTTGTAAGGCACAGTATTCCCTACATTTTAGCAATAAAAAAAGGCAACATCACTTTTGATGTTGCCTAACCTATTAGCTGAGTTGAGAAGATTTATGGTCAGCTAGTAAACACGGAAAGAGTCGATCCCCGCCTGGAACCAACCTACCCTGTTATTCTTCATTTAATATTATGTCTTGAATCGTCACTAAATTCTGTATCACTTCAATTCCATCAACCATTGCTTCAGAAAAGCCATCCTTTTCTGCAGTTATATCATATTGACCAGGTTCAAGTCCTAAAATGGTATAATTACCTTCCGAATCAGTGAAAGAAGTCGTGTTCAGTGTATCTGCTGCAAAAACAGAAACTTGGACACCTTCTAACCTAAGACCATTACCACTCTGTGTCACGGTCCCTTTTAAAGTTCCAGATTTACTTAAATCAGATAACTTAACAACAGGCTTAAACAGGAACCCTTTTATTCCGGCAGGAGTGTTGGGATTTCCTTGAACTACAAAAGACCTACTGACATCAAAGTCTGCCAGAAGTTCTAATGACTCACCTTCTGTGACTTCAATCTGCTCATCGCCTACCAATCGAATTGAACCAGAAGGCACCTTCAAATCGAAAAGAGAACCATCTTCCAATTCAACGGAAGATTCTATGACCTCCATTCGAATATGATCATATAATCCAATTGGCAGATCAGTTTCCGCCAAGTCTGTTGTCAATCCGTTGGTTAAATCCAATAAGTTGAATGATTGAGCTTCGTCAGATATAGTTATAAATGGAATTGAATCATTGTCATCATTTGTGTATATATCTATCCTACCTATAGTTACATTCGCTTCTTTTACAAGTTCAGAAGGAAACGGAGCGTCTGTTAATTGAAGACTGACCTGTTGTAACGCTAAACCGTTGTTAAAATATTGAAAATCATTCTCTTCACACCCTATAGACTCAGTACTTATCGCTGTATTGAGCTCATCATTGTTATTAATTGAAATCAAAGCTCCATCAGCATTAATCATTTCAATTGGAAAATCAATTCCTAAAAGTTCTTCCTCATCTATATTCTGAAGAAAATTATAAAAGTCTCTATCATTTGAAATTTCGTCATTGCCAATTTGCTGACTTGAACGGTTATAAGAAGAGATAGAAATGGGATAAGTGAAGTCAATGCACTCAATATCTTCATCCTCACCATTTTCAATACACTGAGCAGCCAATTGATTTAAAGCCTCCTCAGAATCTAATGTCATCTCAGTATATTCTGAAGTAACAACTCTTATTGGAAAAATCAAATCAAAATTCCCTCTTGCATAAGGATTCTGCTCGTAAATAAGTTGGGCAGCTTGCAGATCTTCATCGTTTTCAATAAGAATCTCTTCTTGATTTACAATAGCATTAAAAGGAATAGATAGTTTAATACAGCTAGCGTTATCGAAGAAGTTATCAGATGATCCATCTAGCAACGTAACCCTTTGCAAGTTGACTGCTAAGTCGGAATTGGTGGTGAACGACCTTAGATCATCCAATGGTGTAACTTCTTCGGAAGATTTTTGACACGAAATGATTCCTAATGAAATCATTAAATAAAATAACACATGACGTTTTATATTTGCTAGGCTCATATTTTTAAGAACGTCTATACATATTAAACAGATATTGAGTTAAAATTCCTACCATTTATTCAATTTTCCATAGAATATTGTAATCAAAGATTAAGTGGCCAACAAGCTACTTGATAAGTATGAGACCTGACCCAAATCAAAACGTTTGTAAAGAGGAAGTTTTTCTAAAGCTGTTTGAAGAACTTTCAAAAGACCTATATCAATTTCTATACTACAAGTATGGATCAACAAACTATCCGGAAGATTTAGTTCAGGAAGCGTTCGCCAAGTTGTGGGCAAATTGTAGCAAAGTATCTCCAGATAAGGCCAAATCCTATCTCTTCACAATAGCCAACAATCAAATGTTGAATATGCTTGATAAGAAGAAAACTGTGCTCAAGTATGAAAAAAGCAATTCACTAAAAAATTACACCAACGAAAGTCCCGAGTTTCAATTAGAGGAAATTGAGTACATGGCCAAACTGCAACATGCTATTGTATACTTACCGGAAAGGCAGAGAATTAAGTTCTTACACAATAGAGTGGACAAGAAAAAAACAAAAGAAAATGCCGAGCAAGCGTGCGTTTCAAGAAAAACAGTTGAAAAAAGGCTTTACAGTGCCTTGGCAACCATAAGAAAGAAAATCGGTAAGGTATGATCCAGACAAAGACTAAATAGGAATTTTCACCTTCAGATTGTTATATTGATATCTAGGCTTGGAATGAAAAAAGACGATAAAATAAAAAAATGGTTAAACGGAATACTCTCAGAAGAGGAAATGAGAGATTTCAAAGAAACTGACGATTTCAAAGAAATTGAAAAAATCGATAAGTACATCGTTCATTTTAAGGCCCCAGATTATAACGTAAACGAAGAAAAAACTAAGCTTCGTGAAACATCTTACGCTCAGAATTCAAGATCACTTTACACTATCAATAATTTCTTGAAGATTGCAGCTTCATTGCTCATAATCTCCAGTATCGCATTCATTTATTTTGAAAGTAGCGATCAAATTCAAACGATTACCAGTAATGATAGAACAGAACTTCATCTCCCAGATTCTTCATTTCTAAGATTAAATCACGCAAGCTCTATTTCGTACACGGAAAATAATTGGAAAGACGAAAGATACCTAAAGTTATCTGGTGAAGCTTACTTTGAAGTCACTGAAGGTTCTCAATTCGCAGTAGAAACACCCCATGGGAAAGTAACTGTATTGGGTACTGAGTTTAACGTTAAGGCTAGGCCAGACTACTTTGAGGTCATATGCTATGAAGGGAAAGTGAGAGTTGAAAGTACACAAACCAGCAAGGTGTTGAGCAAGGGCGATAAAATTCAGATTATAGATAAAACACTAGTTGAGTCTACAGTAGAAGATTTAGAACCATCGTGGCTTAATGGCAATAGTTCATTTAATAGTGTCCCGCTCAAAACTGTTCTTAAAGAACTCGAACTTCAATATTCGATAAAAATCCAAAGCAAAGACATTCAGTCGGAAAAACTGTTTTCCGGAAGCTTCACCAACAATAATCTCGACCTGGCATTGAAGTCAATTACAATTCCCATGAACCTATCATACGAAATTGATGAAGGTCTGGTAATATTGTCAGGTGGTTCGAACGATTAGAATTTGTGTTTTATGGACAGTATTATTTAATCTGATTCCATTCCATTCAGAATGCCAATCAAAGGATCCTCTGAAACTAATCGATATAATCAAAACCCTTAGTGAGCGTCACCAAGTTTCATTCTCTTATGCAGACGAAGATTTAGATTCAATAAAGATCGAGCCCCCTCCTCCTACATTAGACCTTGATAAATCAATTGAATACATATCAAATCTTACCACTTTAGAGTTCATTTTCATAGATGAGAATTCAATAGCAATTCGGAAAAGAACAATAGAAAGGATCTGCGGATTCATATTGGATGGAGAAGATGATTCACCCTTGGCAAATGCCACAATCTTGTTTAAGAGTAAAATAATCCTAAGTGATTCTTCTGGTTACTTTGAGATAAATGAGATAAAGGAAACTACTGATTTTGAAATTGCGATCAGATATCTTGGCTACCAACCACTTCTACTAACCCAAAAGGAATTTCAAACAAAGGAATGTCAAGTGTTTAAAATGGAATCACAGACAGCCATCCTGAAGGAGGTTACAATTACAAATTATCCCATCCCCGGAATAAACAAACTATCTGAAGGATCATTTGAAGTAAACACGAATGAAATAAATATTCTTCCTGGACAGATTCAACCAGACGTGATAATGACTCTTCAATCTCTACCAGGTGTTCAAAGCATTGATGAATCCGTTGCAGAAATAAACATTAGAGGTGGAAGCACCGATCAGACACTCCTTCTATGGAACGACATAAGGATGTATCAAAACGGTCATTTTTTTGGCCTAATATCCACTGTTAACCCCTATTTAACTAAGCAGGTAACGCTTACTAAAAATGGCTCTAGCGCAAGGTTAGGAGATGGTATTTCAGGGACAGTAGATATCCAATCTATAGATAATTCAGAAGCGCTAGAAGCTGAGGCTGGAATTAACATGTTGGATGCAGACTTTATTATTAAAAAGCCGATAAATGAAAAATCTAATCTAGTATTCTCAGCAAGGAGATCAATAAATGACCTTATAACTACTCCAACTTATGATAAATACTTCCAACGTACATTTCGAAATACAGAGGTAATCCAAAACAGCTCAACAGATAGTCTGATTGCCAGTGATCAAGCTTTTAATTTTTTTGATTGGAGTCTGACATTCAGCCATAAAATCAGCAGGAAAAATCAGCTAGAAATAAACTTACTAAACGCTTCAAATACGCTAGATTTTAAAGAAAATGAAGTAATAAATGGGACCTTGACATCTAGATCCAGTAGTTTGGATAACAATAGCATTTTAGGTGGGATAAACTATGATTATTTAATTAACCCTAAGCTTAAGTTAGCAGCACACAGTTCAATTTCAATTTATAACCTGCAATCATCAAATGTCGACATCCTTAGTAATCAGGAGCTGTTACAGGAGAACAAAGTTTTAGACATAAATCATTCAATTCAGGTTCTAAAAACTTTTTCGCCCAGATGGGAATTCCTGAACGGATATCAATTCAATGAAAAGGGAATAACGAATCTTGATCAAGTGAGCAATCCCCAGTTTAGAAGGCTTCGAAAAGAGGTTCTTAAAACCCACTCCCTGTTTAGTGAATCAACTTTTATAACCTCTTCATTCAATACCACTCTCAGATTTGGAATACGAGCGAATCTGTATCAGGAATTAGAAAAAATCACACTTGAACCAAGGTTAAGTGTTAGTCATAAGCTAAACACAGACCTAACATTTGAAATCTTAGCCGAGACAAAAAGTCAATCAAGTACGCAGGTTGTGGATTTACAAAATGACTTTTTAGGAGTTATCAAAAGACAATGGAGATTAACAAACAACGAAGAAATTCCGCTGATGATGAGTAAGCAACTATCCACAGGAATGTTTTACAACATTAAAGATGCTTTCATAAGTATAGAGGCTTATTATAAAAATGTAGAAGGAATCGCTTCTCAAAGTCAAGAATTTCAAAATCAATTTGAATTTAGTAGGACGCAAGGCAGCTATCGTACGATGGGAATTGAACTACTTTTCAAAAAAGATTTCAATTTTTTGACTACCTGGCTTAGTTATCACCTATCTCAAAATAGGTACCGCTTTAAAGAACTAGCCGCATTCGATTTCCCAAGCAATTACGAACTGAATCACTTTATTAACAGTGGAATTTCTTATACCAAGAACAAGTTTGAGATCTCTACAGGGTTGACATGGTTTAGCGGAAGGCCATTTACGCTTCCTTTGACAACAATCGCAAATACCATAGGCACAATTGATTATGAATCTCCAAATGACTCTAACCTACCCAACTACTTTAGATTTGATTTTTCAGGTAAATACAACTTTGCATTTAGTAAAATAGATAGAGCACAGATAGGTCTATCCGTTTGGAATATTTTCAATAAATCGAACATTCTAAATACTTACTATAGATTAGATGAAAACCAAGAGGTTGAAAGATTAAATCAACTTGGATTGAGTTTTACGCCCAACCTTTCAGTTAGAATCTGGATGTAGCTGAGATATCACTAAACAAAAAAACCCACACATATGTGTGGGTTTTTTGAGCCTCCAGTCGGATTCGAACCAACGACCTACTGATTACAAGTCAGTTGCTCTGGCCAGCTGAGCTATGGAGGCAATATCTTACTTAATCACCTCTCGTTTGAGGTGGAACTTCCAAGTCAGTTGCTCTGGTCGAATCGTCGAACCGCAGCTGAGCTATGGAGGCCTTTAAAAGGTTTGCAAAAATAGCAGGACCTGCCCTTTTTGCAAACCATATTTGGTAAATATTATCAAATTGATTGCAACTGCGATCGCAAGCTTTTCAACTCGTCCTCTGCTTCCTGGATTTGCTTCTGCATGTCGGCTTTCAGCTTGTCTGCCGTAGCCGAGTTGGCGAAGAATTCGATGTTCGTTCTCCAAGTGGAGATATCGTTTTCCAGGGTAGAAATCTTGCGCCGGATGGAGTTTTCCATGCGTTGGATCTTACGGTCGCCACCTGGTGAATTACGCAGGCGTCCAAACTCAATGTGGTTTTTCAACTCTGCT
>CAZWLS010000190.1:0-8246 GCA_964634415.1 uncultured Roseivirgaceae bacterium
CTTTATCTGAATCAATCGTGCATTGCCTTCAAAAGCTGTTACCTGGAATTTCTCCTATAGCAATGAATGTCTCCGATTTTGAAGCTGCCACTTACTACAATCCCTCGAAGTAGTAATATTAATTTTTCGATAAATACCTTATTTCCATTACTTCTCACTTTTAAATCCAGTTCATTGAATTTAATTTTACTAAAAATATTAGTAAAATGATTGTAGATAGAAAAAGTCAAGGAATTCACAGAGATGAGTGGATCAAAAGAGTAGAAACATTGTATGCGGAGCGGCAGACACTATTTCCATTAGAGTATAAACAATTGAAATATCTGTTTGATCAGGACTACAGCATTGAGGAGGCTTTACTAAAGGACCTTACTAAAGGGCATATGTATGCATTTATGGAATTGCACATTAAGCATGAGCTTGGAGAGTATCGTACTACATTTAAGACTGATACGGATGCTAAAGAATTTTTCAAGAAGTTTCCAGAGATCCGTCAGGAGTTGATGATGTGATGAATTAGCGATTATCTTTAGTCTATCACTAAATCCACCAAGAATATGTGCTATGATGCTGCCACCATGACCAAAAGAGCTCAACATTATGCAAAACGCTACGGCGATGCAGGTACCTGGGAGCAGGTAAAGTTGAAGTTTCCTGAGATGTATCATCTCAATGGGTTTGAAGAGCCGGATTTGCCGGTGATTACCAACACTCAGCCTGATAAAGTTCAGCTTCATCATTGGGCTTATGTGCCATTTGTCTATGCCCCTCAAATCAATGGTAGGCCGATGAATACACTGAATGCTCGTGACGATAAGATTTTTACAGATCGCAGTATTTACAGAGAGGCTGCAGAAGAGCGTCGCTGTTTGGTGATGCTCGATGGCTTCTTTGATCACCACAAGAAAGATGGAGTTGCTTACCCGCATTATGTGCAGTTGAAGAGTGGTGAGCCTTTTCTAGTAGGTGGATTGTGGCAGACATTTACTGATCCGAATGATGGTATACCTATCAATACGGTAACATTAGTAACTGGCCCTGCTAATAAGGAGATGGCTTGGATTCATAATGAGCCGGCATATTCACCAGACTCTCGGATGATCTTTATTGTGGATCCTAAAGATGATGAGGTTTGGCTTCATGGGACGCCTGAAGAGGCAAAGGAACTTATTCGACCATTACCTGATGGACTTTTGGATTATTATCCTTGCCAACCTATTAAGTCCAATAAAAAACTCAATCGAATCTACAAGGGGAATGTGCCAGAGATTCAGGAAAGAAAATATTATCCAGAATTAGAGGAAATACAAGGTGGATTGTTTTAATGAAAACAAAGTAATTGCTAACGCGTTTATGTAATTAATACTTAGCGGAATCAATTACCCAAAATAGGGTACTCACATTAACCAATTCGGGTATTGATATTATCGCTTAAGTAGCGCAGCTTTAAACTCATTAAGAAACACTCACAGCATGAAAATTAAATACCACCAATTGGAAAGCGACGAAGAGATAAAGATCATAGTAGGTAGAAACGAAAAATTACGTGTCATTTGCTATTATCCGGTTAGAACCTTAGGAGCTTATTCTGTTAAAAATGGAACCAAGGATCCTGATAGCTACTATCAATTAAATCAAAATTCATGGTCTCCAGCCTTCAATGGCAATCACGGGTATGAAATTATACTGCACAATAGCAGTAGTTCAGCGCCTGTTTCGTTCAGTACAGTTATTGACAATTCTTAGTCTATCGTATTTTCTTTGGTATTTATCTAGCTAGCAATCATTTTGTTCTTAAAAAATGAAACATTGGCATGGAAATTCGTTAATAGTCTCTAAGGGACTAAACGAACGGAAATAATGAAGGCTAAAAGAATCTTGTTGGTGGTGTATTTGACAATACTTGCCATCACCCTCTTCGCAGGTTAAAACTCACAAAAAGGCTACTATTTTGTGGCTTTTATCTCTCTATAATATATAACATCAAGGCGCTCTTATTGCTTTGATTCAATCTTTCCTATTTCATTTATTGGTGAATGGATCGATCCATAATCATGGATCTCATAGAGTTTTCATGTGATTAATTTTAATTGCAACATTATTGCAATTAGTACTTAAATGCAATATTATTGCATTTATAAATTCAATTTGATTTTAAGGTTAATCGCATTTGAGTTTCTCACCAATGAACAAGAAGAATACTGCCCTTTTAGATATGTTAGGAATGTGTACATCTATGGTATGTGCAATCCATTGTTTATGTATTCCACTTTTCTTGATTTTCGGACTCGAGTCAATCTTGCGGATCATCGATCAGGAATGGATAGAGGGATTGATTATTGGTCTTTCTTTAAGTATTGGAGTGGTGGCTTTTGGTGGTGGATATCTTCGTCACAAGCAGCACTTCATTCCAGTCTTATTCATAGCTGGGTTTCTATTGATCGTAAATGGTGAGTTGGTATCTAATGAGTGGATTTCATTAGGCCTATCAATCGCTGGCGCGATGGTTTTGATCTATACGCATGTCCAAAATCTAAAATGGAAACGCTATGCATATACTCATTAGCTTATTTCTGGCATTCCCATTTCAGATAGCTGGATGGGAGGTTTTCGCTGATACCAAATTTGAATGGCAATGGGCTGAAGAATTGGGAGCCGAAGTTGAGATTCCAACTTTTAGTAATAAAGTAAAACAACTTGAAGGATCTACGATAACACTTACTGGACATTACTTGCCACTTGAATTGGAAGGCGAACGCATTATTGTTTCTAAGCTTCCATATGCATCATGTTTTTTCTGTGGTGGAGGAGTTGGTCAAGAATCTGTTGCTGAGGTGGTGTTTAACTCAAGGCAACGACCGTTTCGAACGGACGAGATGCTTACAGTTCAAGGAACACTCAGGCTCAACAAAGATGACTATGAACATCTGGTTTTCATATTAGAAGATGCTAAAATCATTCAGTTATGAGATTATTATTAATCACCCTAATCCTGTTTGGATGTTCTTCTTCACGTGACGAACGACTTTTGGAAAAGAGCAAGGAAGTGCACGAGGCTGCGCTTGATGTTGGTCAACAGGTAAGTAAGAAGATCGAGCAAATAAATGATCTAGCAGAAGAATTAGAGGAACCACTAAAAACTGCTGCAATCGATTCTGCTGAAGTTTTGCTCACAGACTGGGGTTCTTGGCAGTCTTCAATTGTGGAGGTTCCGGGACACGATCATGATCACGATCACCATGGACATGATCACAATCATGACCATGGGTCTTCACCTGATCTAACACCTGCAATGGTTCTTGAAATTCAGCAGGATTTACAAAAGAGGGCTTTAAATCTCGATACCCGAGCTCAAAAAATTTTAAATACACTTACTGAGACGAAATAATGAACTTATTAAAGAAAAAGCGAAAGCTTCCGGTTACAGTACTTAGCGGTTTTCTAGGAGCAGGTAAAACGACGCTACTTAATCATGTGCTAAATAATCGAGAAGGATTGAAAGTAGCAGTGATTGTCAATGACATGAGTGAGGTTAATATTGATGAGAAACTAATCGCTGACGGTGCTAAGCTCTCTCGAACGGACGAAAAGTTAGTAGAGATGAGCAATGGGTGCATTTGTTGTACGCTTCGCGAAGACTTGATGATCGAGGTTGAGAAATTGGCTAAGATGAATAAGTTTGATTACCTCCTCATTGAAAGTACGGGGATTTCAGAACCCATTCCTGTAGCTCAAACCTTTTCATTTGCAACAGGTGATGAGCTATATGACCTTACACAGTTTAGCACACTAGACACCATGGTTACGGTGGTAGATGCTTTTAATTTCTTCAAAGATTTTGGTACCGCAGACACCATTCTAGACAGAGAGATGACAGATGATCAGGAAGATGATCGATCTATTGTGAATTTGCTTACCGATCAAGTTGAGTTTGCAAATGTGATCATTCTAAACAAGTCTGACTTGGTGACAGATGACCAATTGGGCTTGCCAGAAAGAACGCTCAATAAGCTGAATCCAACTGCTAAGATTATTCGAACGACACATAGTAAGATCAATCCTAGAGAAATTCTAAATACAGGACTCTTTGACTATGAAATAGCTGAGCAGTCAGCTGGTTGGCAAAAAGAACTTGAATTGGCTCAAAAAGGAATTTCCCATAATCCAGAGACCGAAGAGTATGGAATTGGATCGTTTGTTTATCAAAATGCGAGGCCATTTCATCCGCAGAGATTTTTGGAATACGTGAGTCAAGACTTCCCAACGACTATTATTAGAAGCAAAGGTATTTTTTGGATAGCCTCACGTCAGGATAAAGCAATACTTTGGAGTCAAGCTGGAGGATCATTGAAGGCAGAAGTTTATGGACGTTGGTGGGCAAGTGTTCCAATGAAACAACGTGCAATGAGTGAAGCTTACCTGGGAAATCAGGAAGCAATTCAAGCGAAATGGGATAAGCAGTGGGGAGATCGAATGAATGAACTGGTCTTTATTGGTCAAGATATGGACAAGGAAAAAATTACTGCTGATCTTGATAAGTGTCTGTTGACGGATTTAGAAATTGTTGGAATGCAGTCGGGAAATGGTTTTCAGGATGAGTGGCCAATATGAATCTGTTCCCATTTCCATTCATAAGAACAAGATATCCAAAGCAGGTTGTCAGCAGTTCCTGGAAGGATAGAAATGTTATTAACGATGATGACGTGAATCTATACTGTTGGAGACGACCAGTTGATATGGCGATTTCTAGTTATCTCGGTCGACTCCTGGAATCAGAAATTAAACCTATTCAATTCAATTACAATTTACTTAAGCTAGATGATTGTATTGAAAGAGTTAGATCGGAGTGGGCCGATCCGAACACAAGTGCATTGGAACTCTTTTGGGAAGATGTACGCCGCCTGGCATTCGATTTTTTATCACTATCTGGTTGTAATTCGGGTACTGTTCATCTCAAGATGATAGATAATAATTCATGTGCCAAATTTCATACTGATGGATATACGTTACGATTATTTACTACTTACTATGGAATGGGCACTGAGTGGCTTCCAGAAAAAGCAACGAATAGGAGAGGGTTGGGCAAGACTAACGACTTGATTGTTAAGGATCCAGAAAAAATTCAACGGATGGAACCATTTGAAGTAGGGATTTTGAAAGGAGAAATCCCTAATAAGTTTCAAAAAATCCCTGGAATCGTCCATAGATCACCTGAAATAAAAAGTGTGGCTGGCAAAAGAATCATACTGAGAATTGATGTATGAAAGCAAAACCCGTCCATATCATAACAGGATTTTTAGGAGCTGGTAAAACCACCTTTTTAAATCATTTCATAAAAGAACGTTTGCCAGATCGAATTTTTGTTATTGAAAATGAATGTGGAGCTACCAATGTAGATGGTGCTTTAGTAATGGATGGTGTAGAAGAGATTGTGGAGTTGACTGCAGGTTGCCTCTGTTGTTCATTAGCAGATGGTTTGCTTGATATCTTGCAAGAAGCGTACAAACAAAGAGAGAGCTATGATCGAATGGTTATTGAAACAACCGGTATAGCAGATCCTAGCTCCATTATTCAAGTATTCCTGGAAAATGAATTAGTTGAACGTGCATTTGCATTACAACAAGTAATATGTCTCGTCGATTCTAGTAATGTTGAAGATTGGTTGAATGAAGCTGAGGAAGCACTTAGGCAGATTTCAGTTGCCGATGTTTTGTTGATAAATAAGGTTGATACTGTTTCAGATGAAAAACACAATGAAGTATTAAAGTTACTCTCCGGTATTAATCCTCAAGCTCAAATTTTTTCTGGTGTCAACGGCAATTTTCCGGTTTCGGAAATAATGGAAGTAGGTACTGCAAAGCCACAGTCGGTAGAGACGCTTGCAAGTAAGCCCTTTCAAGACCATTCCCATGATCATAAGGGTGCATCCAACAATGATCACAAGATCACCACATTTACTTTGACATTTCCGCACGCATTGGATCTGAATAGTTTGCAGTTAGACCTCAATCGAATCGTTCACCTGTATCGCGATCAAGTATATCGGGTGAAAGGATTTATAGCTATACCTAATTATCCCAATAGAGTCATTCTCCAATCAGCAAGAAGCTCATTCATTGCTACGGATGGGACACCTTGGGAAGATGAAGATAATCGTGAAGGTAAGTTAGTATTTATAGGTAGAGGGCTTAAAAAAGAAGTATTTGAGAAAATGTTCAATCAACATTTAATCCCAGTTTAATTAGAATCTATTATGAAGCTTAAAATTCAAAACTCACTATTGTTATTAATGGTATTTCTTGTATCAACTTCATTTGATCATCCATTGAAGTTGACTACCTCTCTTATAGAATATGATTCAAAAAAAAGCAGTGTTGCAATTGAATGCAGGGTGTTTATTGATGATTTTCAAAAAACTATAAATAGAGAAAAGTTAGATGCTTCTAATTTATCTAAGGATGATATTGCGGAGATTGAATACTACTTTGATGAATTTTATCGGATTTCAGTTAGCGGCAGAAAGCTGATTTTAAACTACAAATCCTCTAAGGCTTACATCGCAAATAATGTTCTGAGCTTAAAATTTCAGGTTGACAATGTTGTAATTAAGAAAGGTGATGCATTACAAATAGAGAATCAACTGTTTTTTAATGATTTCGGACCATTGCAATCAAACAAAATGACCGTTCGAATTCCTCCGTTTTTGGAGGAAGGTTACCATGAGGCAAACTTCTACAATTACCAAGTCAACTATCAATTTTAACCAAATTCGCAATGAATAATCTAGACTCATTTTTTATAAATGGATGGGAACATATTGTTGATATAAAAGCATATGACCACCTGCTTTTTGTAATGACACTATGCGCAGCATTTAAACTCTCGCAATGGAAGCAGATTTTAGTAATTATTACTGCTTTCACAATAGGTCACAGTGGAACGCTTATTCTAAGCGCACTTGATGTAATTCCTGCTAATTCTAAACTAATTGATACCCTCATTCCATTTACAATCATGATTACAGCCATTGCAAACGTTATGAATTATGAGAAAGAAGGTAAATTTTCTGACACTAAGATTAAGTATGCCATTGCACTGGTTTTCGGATTAATTCATGGCCTTGCCTTTGCAAGTAATTTCAAGTTTATGCTGTTTGGCGATAGCATTATCATGCCATTGTTTTTGTTCAACATAGGGATTGAAGTAGGACAATTATTCATTGTATTACTATTTACGATTCTTTTGTGGATCTATACTTCCGTCATAAAAGGAGAGCATTTCAAGTGGAATTTGTTCGTTTCTGGAGCTGGGTTTGGCATCGCTGCCACTATTTTTCTAGATGCTATTACTGGATAAATTGGATTATGAAATGAATAGATGTTAGCGATAGCCAATGGACTAATACCTTTCATCATAAATAGTGAAAGTTATAATAGGTCCTTTCTTTATCATTGAATTAAAATAGTTTCAATGAGGACCATCTTATACATATTTCTAGCTTTCTATCTAGTAACTGCTTGTAATGCTCAACTAGTTACTAGATATGAGCAATCTAACTACACCGAGTCGGCGACATACGAAGAGGCAATGGCTTTCTATCGAAAGTTAGATCAAATGTATGATGAGGTGTCTATCCTTGAGCATGGTCAAACAGATATTGGTATTCCGCTTCATGTCGTACTGATTAATTCGGGGACAGAGAAGACTCCTAAAGAATTGCAAGAAACTGGCAAGGTCATCTGGTTAATCAATAATGCCATTCATCCTGGAGAGACTGATGGTATTAGTGCAAGTCAAATGTTTGCACGAGATCTAATGGAGAATAAGCGAAAAAACCGGGAGGTTCTCGAAAAGGTGGCAATCGCAATTATCCCATTTTATAATATAGGAGGGGTTTTAAATAGGAATTCTACGACACGTGTCAATCAAAACGGTCCTGTTGAATATGGATTTCGTGGCAACGCTCGACACTATGATTTGAATCGTGATTTCATCAAATCAGACACACGTAATTCGCAATCATTTCAAGAGATCTTTCATCTATACGACCCAGATTTATTTTTAGATACGCATGTAAGCAATGGTGCCGATTATCAGCACATAATAACTCTTGTCAATTCTCAAAAAGATAAGATGGGAGGCGAGTTGGAAAACTACATCGATGAAGTGTTTCTGCCATTTTCTTACGAGGGGATGAGCAAAAGAGGATTTGAGGCAATACCTTATGTGAATGCTTGGGGGCAGAC
>CAZWLS010000191.1:0-8201 GCA_964634415.1 uncultured Roseivirgaceae bacterium
TCCAATTTCTTTAAGATGAGTTTTTATTTCCTCACCATAATTTTCATGAATTTCAAAATATAACTTACCGCCAGGTTTTAATGACCTTATGCCTTCTTTAGCAATAGTATTATAGAAAACTATTGGATCATCATCAGGTACAAATAGTGCAATTTCGGGCTCATAATCCAATACATTACTTCTCATTTTGGATTGATCCTTATAAGGTATGTATGGAGGATTGCTTACCAGGATATCTAGATCATGATAACTTAATTCCGCCTCAAGAATATTGCATCTGGTAAATAGCACTCCGCCATTCAATAAATTAGAATTTTCTTGAGCTATGCTCAGTGCTTCTGACGAGACGTCAACTGCCTCGACGGAAGCATTTAACTCTATCGAAAGTGTAATTGCAATACATCCAGACCCCGTACCAATATCAAGAATTTTTAAGCCATCAAACTTATTTTCACTTATTATAAGTTCACATAATTCCTCGGTCTCAGGTCTAGGTATGAGCGCTCCAGACGCCAATTTAAATTTCCTTCCAAAGAAATCTGCAACACCTGTTACGTACTGTATCGGTTCATTCTTTAGAATTCTGGTGGTCAATTTCTCAAGTTTTATCCGATCTATTTCAGATTTTTTTTCAGCAATAATATCTGCCCGAGTCACAAAAAAAGAATCCTCAAGCAGGAGATATGAAATATTCTCTGCTTCACGTCTCTCGTAAACTTTTTCCAAGACTTTCGTTGTTTCTTCCCAGATTTGCTTGACGTTTTGCATGGTTAAGCGAAACTACACATTCAATGGATGATAGTCGATATATGAAAAGAGCCTTAGCGCTTGCAGAACTCGGTAGAGGTAATGTTTCCCCTAACCCAATGGTTGGCTGTGTCATCGTTCATGACAATAAAATCATAGGTGAAGGATTCCATCAAAAGTATGGAGAAGCGCATGCTGAAGTTAATGCAATAAATGCTGTAAATGATCATTCTTTACTAACCAGTAGCACAGCATATGTAACTCTCGAACCATGTGTTCATCATGGTAAAACTCCACCCTGCGCAGATTTATTAATCTCAAAGAAATTGAAACGTGTAGTCATCGCAAGCAGAGATCCATTTAATCAAGTAGATGGGAAAGGAATTGAAAAATTGGAAAAAGCAGGCGTCATAGTGGACTACGGCCTTTTGGAAGGTGATGCCATTGAATTAAATAGTCGATTTTTCACATCGGTACAAAAACAGAGACCTTATGTGATTTTAAAGTGGGCACAGACGTCAGATGGTTTTGTTGCAAGAGAAAACTATGATTCTAAATGGATCAGCAGTCCAGAATCTAGGCAATTGGTGCATAAATGGAGAACTGAGGAAGATGCAATATTGGTTGGAAAGAATACCGCCATTTACGACAACCCTTCTTTAACTGCAAGGGACTGGAAAGGGAAAAATCCAATTCGAATTCTCTTGGACAGCAATCTTGAAGTCAAAAGTGGAAGCAATCTATTTGATGCAAAAGCTCCTACATTGATATTAAATGCGCTTAAAGAAGAGGTAAAAGACAACATCGAATGGATAAAAACTGAAATGAACAATCCATGGAGTGTTTTAAGAAAACTCAATGAGCGAAAGATTCAATCTGTTATTATAGAGGGAGGATCTGAAGTTTTGAACTCTTTTATAAATGAAAATTGTTGGGATGAAGCACGCGTTTTTATCTCAAACCAAAAGTTTGAAAAAGGGATCTCGGCACCTTCAATCGATGGATTAATTGACAATGAAGAAACTGTTTTTAACGACCAACTAATTACCTATAAGAATAGCCATGGCTGAAGATTTGACCATACTGAAAGAAGCTACCAAAGAAGAAAAATACCAGTCTTTAATCCCTCAAATTGAAGGATTAATATATGGTGAGGCTAATCTAGTTGCCAATCTTGCCAACATTGCAGCTGCTCTTAAAGAAGGGATGAACTTCTTTTGGGTAGGATTTTATTTAGTGGATTCAGAGGATGAACTAGTACTGGGACCATTCCAAGGTCCAGTGGCTTGTACTAGAATTCGAAAAGGAAAAGGTGTATGTGGGAGCAGTTGGGACCAAAACAAAACGCTCATTGTGCCAAATGTTGATGAATTTCCAGGACATATAGCATGTGCCTCAGCCTCAAAGTCGGAGATTGTGCTTCCTCTTATAAAAAATGATAAAATAATTGGTGTGTTGGATGTTGACAGTGATAAGCTGAATGACTTTGATGAAATCGACCAACAATATCTGAATAAGATACTTGATCTACTTCCTTAACATACTTTAACCACTCTAAGCCATTAGTAGCCATTATATAGGCCAAGCGCTGTATTTTTGCGCAGTGTCAGATAAGGTGAAAATAAGGTTAAGCTTTCTGGGAGCAATTATCTGCTGGCTTCTATTTACGGGATCTAGCATTTATTTACTTCTTGTACAGAGCTATGACATGAAGGTGGACTTCTCCAACTTCTTCCCTCAAGTCTGTTTCACTGGCTTTGTGCTATCCACTTTCGCTTACTACAGATACATTATCACGAAAGCAGATAGCCTTAATTTCACAGATCTTTTGTGGAAAGTTTTCATCACAGGATTGATTACAACACTGGTCTCACTAGCTATCCAGTTGTTTTTCTCGATTTTCGCTCGAACGACATTAGTAGAAAGTCCGCTCACAGTCAACTTCTTTTACAATATTCTTGTAGGATTGGTAGTCATCTTTATGGTTTCTACATTGGTAGTTTGGAAAAGGTTAATACTTTATCAGAAGTCAAAGAAATTATTAAAGCTCTGGAGCCTTTTTGAAGTCACGCTTGTAGCTTCTATGCTATTTGATTTTTGGGGAGTCCAATTCGGCGAAACTTATTTCCAACTCGCCCTCGCACTACTAGGACTGTTCTCAATCATTCTTGTCTTCAACTTGAAATGGGTAGCATATCTAAATTTCAAGCAAAAATGGAAAGGTATACTTTTCATTTTATTATCAGGAATTTACCTGTACCACTTCCTGTTAAAGCTTAGCTGGTTTGTAGCTACGGACATGATAAGTATGAATCTTCTCGATCGCGTATTTATCCTGGGTCTTTTTGCATTCCTTTTTCTATATGCAGTCATATCAATTTTGGTGACTCTGTTCAATTTACCAACCTCTTCCGTCTTCGAACAGAAGCTAAAAGAAGCCATCGATTTTCAGAAATTAAGTCAGTCTATACCAAGAGGCGAAACCAAGGATCAGACCTACGAAATTCTTCTTGAAAGCTCAATGAGTGCTGTTTTTGCAGATGCTGCATGGCTTGAAGTTCGAGAGGATACAGGGACGACACAAATCATAAGAGGTTTGAAAGATGAGGAGGTTGATGAGATCAAGTCTTCAATAAAAAGTGAGACTATTAAATCAATACTGAAGCTTGAGCTCAAAAAAGAATTAAATGCGGGAAGACTTGCCGATGATCTTAAGCATTCTCAGTACAAATCGATCATCGCGCTGCCAATTTTAGTCCAAAACCAACAGATAGGTTTCATCGTTTTACTAAACGAAGTTTCAGAAGCCTTTAATAGAGAAATGGTAAATATTATTACCACTTTCGTAAATCAGGCTAGTGTTTCTCTTGAAAATCTATCTCTTATACGTGAGTCTATTGAGAATGAACGATACAAGGAACAATTGAAAATTGCTAAAAACGTTCAGAAAAGCTTGCTCCCTACATCTCTAATAAATAACAATCACCTAACGATGGAAGCCTTTTCAATGGCTGCAGATGAAGTTGGTGGTGACTATTATGATATTTTAGAATATGAAAAAAATAGGTTTGGTTTAATTATTGGAGACGTATCGGGAAAGGGTACTAGTGCAGCCTTTCAAATGGCACAAATGAAAGGAATCTTCCATAGTCTTGCTAACCAAGGAATTTCACCGGCAGATTTTAACAAAAAAGCTAACGCTGCTTTAAGCCAATGCCTTGAAAAAACTTCATTTATAACCTCGACCTATTTCGATATAGATACGGATAATAAGACGCTTACCTTTTCTCGAGCAGGGCATTGCCCAAGTTTATTTTATTGCAAGACAGAAGATAGCGTCAACTATTTGGAATCTGACGGGATGGGTCTAGGGATGGTAAGAAACTCAAGCTATGAAGATTACGTTCATAGCAATACTGTCAGTTATCAAGAAGGTGATACGCTTCTTTTATATACTGATGGAATCACAGAAGCAAAGAACCGCGAAGGAGAACAGTTTGGAGATGCTAGGCTAAAAGAATCTTTCACCACTCATGCCTCTAAGGCGCCCGACCAAGTAAAAGAAGGAATTAAAGATGATCTCTCGGAGTTTATCGGAGAGATGATAATAGATGATGATTATACATTGGTAGTAGTCCAATTTAAAGACAATAATAATGGCTGAAATAAGTACCGAGAATAACGATGGAATACACTTCATTACGGTGAATGGAGAGATAGACGCTGGATCCAGTATTTTTCTGGACAATGCGCTTAAGGATGCAATGGAAAATGGAGAGAAAAAAATTGTTGCTGATTTGTCGGGGCTAGACTATATCTCTTCGGCAGGTTTAGGCGTATTTATCTCTCACCTGGATGAGTTTAAATTAAACAACATTGAACTTGCCCTGTTTGGAATAAATGAGACAGTGAAACAAGTATTCGATATTCTAGGTTTAGAGAAACTATTAACAATAGAAAAAACTAAAGAAGAAGCAATAAGCTCTTTTGATGACTAATAAGTTAACCATAGGGTGTAATAAAGAGGAACTGGTTCGTGTGAGGCAGTTTACTTCAGACATGCTGGATGAGCATAAAGTTCCTGATCTACAAGCGCATAAACTTGTACTTGCAGTAGATGAAGTGTGCGCCAACCTCATCATACATGCCAATGATTGCAATCCGGATAGCAGAATAGAATTCAATATCAAGTTTAATCCTAAACAAATTGTATTCACTTTTAAAGACAAAGGTGCTGGCTTTGATATTAATGAATACGAATCCCCTTCAATGGAGGAGCTAGTATCTACTCGCAGGCAAGGAGGGTTAGGGCTAATGCTTGTTAAAAGAATAATGGACAAAATTGAGTTCTCTACTGAAAAGAATTACAATATTTGCAGGCTCATAAAATTGTATCCATAGGTGAGAAATATCCTCATTTTCAGCTTATTAATTCTTGGAGGTTGTCAGTATTTCCAACCGAAAGAAGAAGTCTCTGAAAAGCCAATCGCTCGAGTTGGCGAAAAAACACTAGTTGCTTCAAATCTTTACGGACTAATTCCTGCCAATTTATCGCCTGCCGACAGCATAGTTTTTGTTGAAAAGTTTGTGTTAGACTGGGTAAAAAAGCAATTAATGATTGCTAAAGCAGAAGAGGCTATTGATTTTAATGAAGCCCAAATTCAGAAAAGAGTTCTTGACTATCAATATGCGTTGCTTGTTCATGAATTGGAGAAAAAGCATATAGATGCAAACCTAGATGAGCAAGTAAGTCCTTTAGAAATCTCTGAATATTATGGTGAGAAATCTGAGAATTTTGTTCTCAGAGAAAACCTATCTAAGTGTATTTATTTCAAAATCCCTTCGAAAGCTCCTAACGTTTGGAGATTTAGAAGAAATCTGAAGAATTATCCTAAGGACACAACACAGATCTGGGAATATGCAAATGAACACGCTGTAAAAGCTTTTGTCGAAGATTCCGTTTGGGTAAAGTTTGATGAAGTCCTAATGGAAACACCTCTAAAAGAAGTTAGCGATAAGACAGGATTCCTAAAAGCCAATAGTTATATAGAAGTTTCAGACGAAGATTACATCTACTTCTTAAAAATCTTCGAGTATAAATTGGTTGGTGAAATTGCTCCATTAGAATTCATACAAGAGAGTATTTCGAACATCATTATCAACAAACGAAAAATTGCGCTCAAGAAGGAGCTGGAAAAGAAAATTTATGAAGAAGCAGAACAATCAAATACGTTTGAGATTTATAGCAATTAGTGCGAGTATTTTATTCTCATTCTCTTCATTGGCTCAGACTAATGAAGTCTCAATTGATAGAATAATAGCCAAAGTAGATAACTACATAATTCTTAAATCAGAACTGGAACGTGCTTATTTAGATTTCCTTTCTCGTGGCCAATTAAGAGGAAGTAATGCAAAGTGCGGTATTCTTCAGCAGCTGGTAGTAAATAAAATGCTAATGGCACAATCTGAAATTGATTCTATCTATGTAGATGATGCAGAGGTAGACTTAAATCTAGACAGAAGAATGGCAGCTATTGCTCAACAGTTTGGAGGTGAATCTGAAATAGAACGGGCATATGGAAAAAGCATCGAACAAATCAGATCTGAAATATTTGATAATATCAAAGAACAACTGACTATACAACGGATGCAATCGGAGCTGACTTCTGGCATGAAAGTGACACCCTCGGAAGTAAAGAAATTTTTCAGAGCTTTTCCTCAAGATTCATTGCCGTATTTTTCTACTGAAGTGTCGCTAGCTCAAATAGTAAAAGAAGCTGATCCCGGTAAAACACAAAAAGATAAAGTAAGAAATCTGCTGTTAGATATAAGAAGTAGAATTGAAAATGGTGAATCTTTTGGTGCTCTAGCAAAAAGATACTCTCAAGACCCAGGCTCTGCTGCTAATGGTGGACAACTTGGCTTTTACAGTCGGGGAGAGCTAGCTCCAGAATATGAAGCCGCATCACTATCTATGGAACCAGGAGGGCTATCGATGCCTATAGAAACGCAGTTTGGATATCACCTAATTCAACTTCAAGAAAAAAGAGGAAATACGTATAAGACACGTCATATTCTAATTTCTCCTCAACCTGATCAAAACGACTATTCCAAGGCTGAGAACTATTTGGACAGCCTTAGGACTCTGATTGTCTTGGATAGCATCAAATTCCAATCTGCTGCAAAAGACTACTCGGACGACCAGCTTACTTCTTCTGCAGGGGGCTTCTTCCAAGATGAAAGTGGTGCACTAAGAGTTTCAGCAGAAACGCTTGATCCAAATTTATTTTTCACAATTGATACCATGAAAATTGGATCAATAACAAAACCTATTCGATTTCAAAAAGAAGACGGTAGCTACGCATTCAGGATAATTTACTATAAAGATAAAATTGCACCGCACCAAGCAAATTTGACTGATGACTATCAAAAGATTGCAGCGGCAACATTGGCACAGAAGAAAAATAATAAAATCTCTGAATGGTTTGAAAAAGCTCGCGGAAATGTATTTATAGAAATCGATTCGGAATACGAATACTGTAACATTACTAAGTAAATTTCATTTAAAGAGTTAGTAGCAAATCAATTAACTAATTACGCATGGCAGAAACCAAAGACGTGAAACTGGCCGATGAGCTAGCTAAAGATTTCAAACAGCTAGAAGCTGAAATATCTAAGAAAATAATTGGTCAACCTGAAGTTGTCAGACTTTTGATCACATCTCTTTTCTGTAATGGGCATTCGTTGTTGGTGGGTGTTCCAGGATTAGCAAAAACATTGCTAGTGCAAACTGTTTCACAATGTCTTGGCCTTGCTTTTAATAGAATCCAGTTCACCCCTGATTTGATGCCATCAGATATCTTAGGTGCTGAAACTCTAGATAAGGAAAGAAATTTAAGATTCATTAAAGGTCCTATATTTTCTAATGTTATTCTTGCTGATGAAATAAATAGAACTCCCCCTAAGACTCAATCAGCTTTGCTAGAAGCGATGCAAGAGGGAGCAGTGACAATTGCAGGCACTAATTACGATCTAGATAAACCATTTTTTGTTTTAGCTACTCAAAACCCTATTGAACAAGAGGGGACCTATCCTTTACCTGAAGCTCAATTGGATAGATTTATGTTTATGATCAATCTTGATTATCCAAAATATGAAGATGAGATTGAAGTGATTAAAAATACCACCTCAGAGCAAGCCTTTGAGGTAAATGAAGTTATCAGCAAAGACAAAATCTTAAACTATCAGAATCTAGTAAGAAAAGTACCCGTAGCTGATAATGTATTCGAATATGCTGTAACGCTTGTCGCTAAAACCAGACCTAATGGTGAGACCGCCGCTGATTTCGCCAAAGACTATTTGGAGTGGGGTGCGGGTCCAAGAGCCGGTCAGTTTTTGATTCTCGCGGCTAAGTGTAATGCCCTCATAAACGGAAAATATTCGCCAGATATAGA
>CAZWLS010000192.1:0-8125 GCA_964634415.1 uncultured Roseivirgaceae bacterium
TGCTACTTTGCCAGAAGATTCAGTACTGTCAATGTTCGCTTCCAAAATAACGAGTGAACGAGCAGCAGAACAGGAAAAAAAGAAAAAGCAAAGACAAGCAGCAATAAACCGAGCTAGAAATATTACACAGAATAGCGGCGAAAACATAATAACAACAGCTTCCGCCGGATCAGTCTGGTACTTTAATAATTCAAATGCACTAAGTAGAGGAAGGAATGATTTCATTAGGAAATGGGGAGATAGGCCATTAGAAGATAATTGGAGAAGAAAAAATAAATCAGTTGGTATAACACAAACGGAAGAGGTAAGCTTTGTCTCTGAAATATCTGAATCGACTGGTGAAGAAAAAGAGGAGGAAACAGTAGAAGATGAGGCTAGAAAAATGATGTCTTCTATACCAAAAACAGACGAAGAAAAGCAAGCTCTTTTAGTCGGAATTGAAGATGCTCTATACAATTTAGGGAACATTTATAGCCTTAGACTCCAGGAAGATGCGAATGCTGCTGAGTCTTTTGAAAACTTGCTAAATAGATTTCCCAATACCGAGTATGAAGCCGAAGTTCTTTACCAGTTATATCTACTATACAAAGATTTGGACCCTGAAAAATCAGCTGAAAGGGGAGAATTACTAAAAAGAAAGTATCCAGAAACCATTTATGCAAAACTTGTAGACAATCCAAACTATCGAGAAGAGAGCTTTGCGATCAGCGAACAACTCAAAAAGCTTTACAAGAAATTATATGGTAATTATAAAAATGGCTTATACAATCAGGTGTTATTCTCATCTGACAGTGCACTATCGCAAAACCCTGATAATGAGTTTAGTGATAATCTCGCTTTATTAAGAGTTTTAGCTATAGGGCAAACGGAAGAGGACCACAAGTATCAATTTGAATTATCTGAGTTTATAAAGAACTACCCAGATAGTGAGCTGAATTCATATGCGCAAACATTATTAAGCACATCGGAGGACTTTCAACAAAACCGATATAATAGCGCCAAAGCACGTTTTATTGAGGATTTCGTACAAAAACATCTGTTTATAATTGTCTATGATATTCAGTCAGAAATGACCACCAAGCTGGGTCCTTTGATGGATGAATATCTTAAAGAAAAGAACTTGCTCAATCTAAAAACAGCAAATCTGATTTTAAGTGATGATAAATCGATGTTGCTAGTGAACATATTTCCTGGCAAAGGCACTGCCACCAATTTCAAAACAACCTTCACATCAGATATCCCATTAAGAGATAGATTTAAAGGATCAAAGTTTGATGTTTTTGTTATAACTGAAGATAACTTTGATATTTTGTACAAAACTAAAGATGTATCTGCGTATTTGACGTTTTTTGAAAAGCATTACAATGAAGAATAAACTTCTAAAATATTCACTTAGAACTATCTGGATATTATTCATACTAGGGATCCTTGGATTACCAACCATTTTTTTGATGGTGAAAAACGATGCTTTTGGATTGTTTGGAGGATTACCAAGTCTTCAGGCTCTAGAAAGACCCGACCCTGATTTATCTTCCGAGTTAATTAGCGCTGATGGACTTTCATTAGGTAAGTACTTCAGAACGAATCGTACGCCAGTCACATACGACGAACTATCTGCAGAACTCGTTAATACTTTATTGGTGACTGAAGACGTAAGATACAAGAATCATTCAGGCATAGATTTAAAAGCGATGGTCAGGGCAGTGATTGGAAAGTTAACATTTCAAAACGCTGGTGGTGGTAGTACTATAACTATGCAATTAGCAGAAAACCTCTATAAAACTTCTTCAGTAAACAGGGGATCTCTTTACAAGAATCATGCAATTGGTGAAATAGTCACTAAGCTTAAGGAATATATTATCTCAGTACAATTAGAACAGTCTTATACAAAAGAGGAAATACTCGCTATGTATTTTAATACAGTGCCATTTGGGAGTAACTCTTTCGGAATCAAAGTAGCTGCAAAAACATTTTTTAATAAACTACCATCACAGTTAGATTATCAAGAATCAGCAAGTCTGGTTGGGTCAATTAACAAACCCACTGCTTTTAACCCTGTTCTAAATCCAGAAAGAGCTAAAGGAAAAAGAACCGAAGTACTATGGAATCTTCATAAGTATGGGCTTATAGAAAGACAGTTATTCGATTCCTTAAACAATAAGGAATTGGAATTGAACTATCTCGTTCAGAATCAAAATGAGGGATTAGCAACTTATTTCAGAACAATCGCAAAAAATTATCTAATTGGTTGGGCAAAAGAAAATGGATATGACCTTTTTGATGACGGTCTTAAAATCTATACGACAATAGATAGTAGAATGCAAAAGTATGCTGAAGAAGCAGTTTCTGAAAGCATGGATACTTTACAACAGATTTTCAATGATCATTGGAAAGACGAAAACCCTTGGATAGATGAAGAAAACAATGAAATCCCGGAGTTTTTAGATATCGCAATGAAGAGAACAGACGCATATAAAAGCCTCAGACGAAAATTCGGTGAAAATTCAGATTCAATAGAGTATTACCTGAATGAAAAGAAAAATATGACCGTATTTTCCTGGCAAGGTGAAATAGATACAACATTCAGCTCATATGACTCTCTTAATTATTACAAAAGGTTTCTACAGACCGGATTTATGTCTATGGATCCGCGTACCGGATATATCAAAGCATGGGTAGGTGGTATAAATCACAAGTTTTTTAAATACGATCATGTTAAACAAAGTAAAAGACAGCCAGGATCAACATTTAAACCAATAGTCTATACAGCTGCAATTGACAATGGATACTCTCCTTGCTTCCCAGTGGTTGATGCAGCGGTTACATTTGCAATGCCAGGCCAAGATCCACCAACATGGACTCCACAAAACTCAAATGGAAAGTTCACCGGTGAAGTAATGACCATAAGAGAAGCGATGTCTAAATCTGTGAATAGCATTACAGCATTTATGATGGATAGAATCGGCCCATCTACTGTAGTGGATTACGCAAAAAGATTAGGTATTGAGAGTAGATTAGATGCCGTTCCATCTTTATGTCTAGGTGCAGGAGGAGATGTTTCAATATTTGAAATGGTCGGTGCTTACTCAACATTTGTTAACAAAGGAACTTATATCAAACCGTATTTTATCTCTAGAATAGAAGATAAAAATGGAAATGTAATTCAACAATTTGTACCAAAAGAGCAAGAAGCAATCAATGAAGAAACAGCGTATCTAATGCTGCATATGCTTAAGGGGACAGTTGAAATCGGATCCGGTAGAGGCTTGAGTACAGAACTTAAAATTGACAATGAATTAGGTGCAAAAACGGGCACAACCCAAAACGCTTCTGATGGATGGTTCATAGGTGTGTCAAAAGATTTAGTTTCTGGTGCTTGGGTAGGTGGTGATGACAGAAGTATTCGTTTTAGATACTGGGCTATGGGACAAGGTGGAAGAACAGCATTACCAATCTGGGAACGATACATGAAGAAGGTTTACGCAGATGAAACCTTAGGGTATGAAAAGGGCTACTTTGAAAAGCCTACTAAACCATTAAGAACAGTGATCGATTGCGATCTTTACGAAGAGAACTCAAACCCATCAGACACAGTTGATTACGATGTAGTAGATGAGGATGATTTCATGTAATGCAGTTTCAGCGATTTTCACGGCACGATTATCTTAAACTACCAGAAAAACCTGGTATCTATAAATTCTTCGATGCAGATAACACAATTATATACGTAGGTAAAGCTAAAAGTCTTAAAAAACGTGTAAGCAGCTATTTTACAAAAACAAATCAAAATAGTAGGAAAACCTTAAGACTAGTTCATGAAATAAAACAAATTGAATTCGTGATCGTCTCATCCGAATTTGATGCGTTGCTTTTAGAGAACAACTTGATTAAGGAAAATCAACCTAAGTATAACATACTACTTAAGGATGATAAGAGCTTCCCAAGTATTTGTATTACAAAAGAAAGATTTCCAAGGATTTATTCAACAAGGAGAATAGACCTTGCAAAAGGTGAATATTTTGGTCCTTATACCAATGTGAAGGCGATGAATGGTGTTCTTGACCTAATCAGAAAGCTTCACAAGATAAGAACTTGTAAATACAACTTATCTGAGCAAAATATCAATGCTAAAAAATTCAAAGTTTGTCTAGAATATCACATTGGAAACTGTCTCGGCCCATGCGAAGGATTGCAATCAGAAAGTGATTATCTCAAAGATATTGACGAAGCTAGAAAAATTCTAAAAGGAAAAATTGGAGTTGTAAGCCGTTCTTACAAAGAAAAAATGCAACAATCCGCTTCTGAATTGAAATTTGAATTGGCTCAATCCTATAAAGAAAAGATCGAAAGGTTAGAACAATTTCAATCTAAAACGCTAATTGTCAATCAGAAGATCACTAATACTGATGTGTTTACAATGACACTTTCCGAAGGTGAAAAATCAATGTTTATTAACTATCTAAAAATAGTTAATGGATCAATAATCAACTCAGAGACTTTGGAGGTTAAGAAAAAAATTGATGAGGACAATGGAGAGGTATTTCGATTCGCAATTTTCGATATTCGGAAAAAATACAATAGTGATCATCCATATATATTAACCAACTTCGAAATTGAACCATGGGAAAATATTGAAATAAGCTTGCCTAAAATAGGTGACAAGAAGAAGCTGGTTGATTTATCATTAAGGAATGCGTTATTCTTCAAAAAGGAAAAGTTCTCCAAAAAAAGCATTCAACCTAACGAACGATTACTTCAAACTTTACAAGAAGATCTAAAGCTTAGAGAATTACCAATACACATAGAATGTTTTGATAATTCAAACATACAAGGCACCAATCCTGTAGCATCAATGGTCTGTTTTAAAAACGGCAAACCTTCAAAATCTAATTACAGGAAATTCAATATCAAAACAGTACAAGGTCCGGATGATTTTGCTTCTATGAAAGAGGTCGTAGGAAGGAGATATTCACATCTTAAAAAGGAGAACCTACCTCTTCCAAACCTAATAGTGATAGATGGTGGAAAGGGTCAACTTAGCTCTGCTTGTGAAGCATTGGTAGAAATTGGATTATATGGTCAAATCCCCATTATTGGAATAGCAAAAAGATTAGAGGAAATATATTTCCCGGAAGATAGCATACCAATTTACATAAGTAAAAAATCTACCTCACTAAAGCTTATTCAACATTTGAGAGATGAGGCGCACAGATTTGCAATTACATTTCATAGACAAAAAAGGAGTAAAGAGTCTGTTGCTTCAGGACTTGATTCAATCGATGGTATTGGACCATCTACAAGAGATAAACTCTTTAGGGAGTTTGGTAGCATTAAGAGACTAAAACAATCATCAGAGAAGGACCTAATCGATTTAATAGGAAAATCTAAAGCTGAATTAGTACTTGAAGCAATAAAAAAGGGAAGCATTTAGCTTCCCTCTTTATAGTCAATTTGTTTGAAATCTTAGTCTTTGATGCATCGGCAACTATTTCTGTGCCAATCACCAATTACACTATGATATATTTCTTTGGAGCCTTTCTGAACAGAGACAAGACCTGAAGTATTATCAGATTTTTTCTCTGCATCCCAGTAGTTTCCACTTATTCCTATATTCTTGAACACTCTTCCCGGGTCACCGAAGCCACCTAGAGTTAAGTCTATACCACTTTCTCCACCTTTTTGTAAGGCAATGCCAGCATCTCTTATGCCACCGAATGTTTGAAATAGTAAATTCCATTCAGCGATCGTTGGTACATGCCATCCATCTGGACACGCAGCCTCAGCTGCTTGGAATGTATACAAACGTCCAAAAGCCTCACAATAAGCTTCTTCATTTTTGTAGCAGAAGGAATCTGGTACTTCATAAGACAAATTTTCAGCCATCCATGTTCTTTTAACAAAGACGCCTCCTTCTAACTCAATATCGATTGTTACTATTTTATAAGTTTTACCATCTCTGGAATCGTTTAACTCTCCATACTCCTGAGCGGAAACTCCAAAACAAGCAATCAATAACAATGTGAAGAGTAAATATTTAATATTCATCGTACGGTGGATTAGGTAAGGTTTCAAATCATTCAAAAAATTAATATTCCCAAAGTTCCGATTCATATTCCATAAGATCGTATTCATACTTTTGTTGAATAACAATCACACTCATCGGGTCTTTTGCCATTTCATCTTGGTATAGCTGTCTGATATCTAAATCAAGAGGATTAGAAATTTTCGTGATAGGAGCATTAAATAACCTAAGCTCGAAAGCATCACTCATATTCATGTGCTTACCAGGATTTTGTAGGTTATAATATATCGCCCGATCAGCATATGGACCTCTAAATAATTCAATTACATCATCATATCTAAAGTGTGCCACCTTCTTTTCGAATCCAGCTGGGTTATATAATGAACCAGCATCTCTTGGCAAGGCCAGACTTATTGAACGTATATAGTTATACATTCTAGATCTGTTCCTATCGAAGATTACATCTTCCTTAATGTAAAGCACTGAAAATAAATCTTCAGGGATAGCTTCTTGTCTTGCCTCTTCTGTTTGCTCTTCTGCTGCATCTGCACCTTCTTCATCTCCAAAAGAATCAAACCCTCCAGAACTAAAACCTCCACCTACAAATGGATTCTGTTCTCTTTCAACAGAAATATTTGAGATGAAAATGATATCCGGCATGAAGTTTATACAAGAATCAGATCGATACGGAGTTAGTAAACCCTCATCTACAGCTTCAATAAGCAATCGAGATATTTCTCCATTTAGAGAAAAGAATGGACTGTTTTGCTTCTCATTCATATCCATTCGTCTCCAAACTGTCTTCTTAAACATCACTTGAGCCTTGTCAACCTCTGGCTTTACCAAAGGAGCTAATTCTTCCTGTGCGTATCCAAAAGAGACAGCAAGAGCAAAAACAACTACATAACCTAATTTTTTCATAACACTGTTTGTCTACAAATTTATTTCAACGAGATATTGATAAATCGTTGGAATTTTTTGAAGTCCTCAACTTGCTTTCTAAAGTTTTGTCTTTGGACTTTCTTAATTTCAATAACCAACTGATCACCTTTTCTTCCTGACATTCCTCTTAAGTTGATCTTTTCTCCAGCTCTGATTGAACCTCGACCTAGACCACCACTAACCAGGGTAATCTCAGCTTCAGCAACTCTGAATTTAGCATCGTTAGGAAGGAATGATGCAAAACTCTCATCAGGAATAGCTCTAAGGAACAATTCAGGAGTTCTAGAAGGAATACCTTCTTTTTGATTTACTTCACCTGCACTTGTGAAGACTTTAATATCTGGTGCTGGAATTGCTCTTACTCCAAATTCTCTTGAACCAATAACATTTCCATTAGAAGATACAGTTAATGTCACTTTCTGAGCTCTAGGTACTACAGTTACTTGTCCAGTAGTAGAACCTTTGATAGCATCTCCACCCTTTGCAGTAAATGCCGGATTGTAAGAAGTACCTAATGCTGGAACTTGAACATCAAGAGCATTTCCACAATTGTAGTAAAGTGCATTTACTGATTGTGATTGAATTTGAATAACTGGACGAACAACGTAATAATCTATTGTATCTGTAAAAGTAGTATCAGTACCACCTCCTTGAGGAACAGTGATTGAAGCGATAATTTGCTTTTTAGCATTACCGTTCTTGTCATAGTTACCCGGTGTAGCAGTAAATTCTACTTTACCAATGCCAGCAACGACTGGAGCATCTTCTCCGTTGTACGTCATTTTCATCTTATCATTCAAGCCAGAAGCAGAAGCAGCAATAAACATGTCTGCTTTATACTTAGTACCTGCAGCAACATATTGTGACTCAGGCATTACTACTGGCCTGATATCATCAAATGTTAAATCCTTGAGACCTACTCTTTTTACTAAGAAGTCTAATGCAGAGGTTTCAAATGACAATACATTTGCTTGGAACTCACTTACAGTTGCTAATCCAGCGTGTGTTGGAGAGTTTTCATAAGCAAGCTGTGACCATTTCTTACCCTTTTGATTTTCATCTTTACTGTAAATAGGATCTTCTTCAGCATCCAAAGCTATCTTATGGTACAACTTAAGTTTGGACTCATCAGCACCATTCTTCTTAAGTAATTCTTGGATG
>CAZWLS010000193.1:0-8068 GCA_964634415.1 uncultured Roseivirgaceae bacterium
GTAGCCCTAGACTAAGGCTCAATCCAAGGCCAGCTCCCATCTCTTTGTCAGTTCCCACCTTCGATTTTTGTATTTCTTTTTTGATGATAGACTCAATCCTGTCGGAACTCATTCCAACACCTGAGTCAATTATACTGACGGTAGTCTCAGACTCATTTTGATCGCCCTTCACTTTAATTCTGCCACCTCCATTTGTGTACTTAATTGCATTGTGAATCAAGTTACGAATAGCTACTTTGAAATGGTTTTCATCTATCCATGCTTCCATTTCTGTTGGAGCATCTATTTCAAAATCTATTTTCTTTCTCTCAATTAATGTTTGAAACAAATCCGCATTTTCATGTACCACATTGCTAACATTAACTTTTGCAGGATAAGCACTAATTCCACCAAGCTGCATTCGTGCCCACTCTAGCAATTCATAAACGGTATCCGTCAGACTAGTCAAGCGCTTCTTTAAACTCTCCTGATATTCTATGAATTGCTCTTTCGAAATCACATCGTCATTATTCAAGCTCAAGATGCTGTGAAAGAGATTTAAAGGGCTCTTAATGTCGTGAGCAATAATTGAGAATAACTTATCCTTCGTTTCATTCGCTACTTTCAAAGCTTTATGTGCTCTAACTAGCTCACTTACATCATCAACGCAAATCGCAATTGACTCTACTTGATTTTCAGCATTCAAAATGGGCTCATACTTTCCGTTAGCTGAAATAACAGACCCATCAGGTAAACTTGTTTCCTCTAAAAATGAAACTTGCTCACGGCTTCTAAGAACTTCCTGAAACATCGGTTCATGTTTCTCGAAAATATGATTGGGAAGAATGTCCTTTCTGTTTTTACCAATTAGATCGAATCTATTTTGCCCAAACCGACTGGCATAATTATGATTGACCAAAATAAACTCACCTTCAGAATCAACCAATGCCATTAGTAATGGTGCATTATCTAAAAGAGATCTAAGCGTTCGCTCTTGCTGATTGGACCTGTTAAAGGTCTTTATTAAGATTGACCTAAAAACATATAAGAAGAGATACAATACTCCGGAAACGACAATATTGTTTATTAAGGTCAATCCAAAAATTGTCCCTTCTATGCCTTGTGCATTTAAGCTCAGTACTTTTAAAGTAAGAAAACATGCAAAGATCAGCCAATAAGTCAGGTGTTTCTTAAAGCCATCAATCAGAAACATGGAAATAGCCATTGCCGCAAACAGCATATTCTCCAAATCCACATCCTGTCCATTTTTAATGTAGATGAGCGAAGCGCCAGAAATTAAGAGTACGCAAAAACTAATAAAATATCCTTTTGAAAAACGAATCCAACCTTTAGAATTAAACCACCATGAAACGGATAATACAACAGCCGCCACCAAGCAAAGAATTGGCTGAAATACAAGCCCGAATGCCAAGGTGATAACTCCCAATAAAATTGAAGTAACTACGCAAAACACAATTAAATAATTGAATAGAGCTATCCTTCTCTTGTCAAGAGGACTTTGGGCATAAGACATGCCAATCTTCAAAAATCTCTTAAGCGTAAAGGAAATCATCAGGTGACTTAAACCGAAAAGTTTAAACTTTCAATGATTAAATAAGATTAATCGACTAAAAGTAACCTTAGCGGACAACAAAATGTTAACAAAAATATTACGCTGGTTAAACGACTGTAATATAAGATATTGTATTAATATTTCACCGAAAACGGTTAGACATAATCAGTTGGACCTCATTGATATTGTCGTAACGGTGCCTTTACCAGGTTCACTACTAATTGTTACATCACAATTATTTTTCTCTAAAAGCTCCAGACTCAGGCTCAATCCGAGTCCGGTTCCGACCTCACCAGCTGTTCCGCTTTTAGAATTTTGAACTTCCTTTTTTAAAATTGAATCAATTTTTGACTGATCCATCCCCAATCCGGAATCCTCTATTTCCAAGATAATATTATTGCCTTTTTGTAAACCACGAATATTTAGCTTGCCACCTTCTCCAGTAAACTTTAGTGAATTATGGATAATATTTCGCGCTCCTATTTTTAAATGATTTGCATCTACGATAGCTATAGTCTCAGGCTCAACATCAACTGATACTTTGATTTTCTTTCTATCAATTAATCCTTGATATAATTCAATATTTGACTTAACAACATCCTCAATATCCGTTGGTGATGGAGAAGAATTTACCCCATCCAACTGCGTTCTGGCCCACTCCAATAGCGTATTTACGGTGTCTCTTAAATCTGTTAGTTTAACCCTAACCGTATGTTGATGTTTCAGAAAGTCATCCTTAGAAATAGCACCTTGAGAAGAATAGTCTAATAAACCTTCGAATAAATCTAGCGGTCCTCTGATGTCATGAGCGATAATTGAAAATAACTTATCCTTTGTAGAATTAGCCGCTCTTAGTTTATTTTTTGCCTCTTCTAGTTTTGTGATATCATTTACAAAAACAGAAATTCCTGTAACCTCTCCGGTCTTTGACACAACAGGATCATATTTACCACTCGCATAGAAAGTGCTTCCATCTGGCATTTCAGTGAACTCCAAAAATTCTGTGCTTTCTCCATTCAGTGTCCGCTCTATTAATGGAATATGTTTTTGTAAAATATTATCAGGCAGGACATCTCTTACATGCGCGCCAATTATTTCATTACGCTTTTTTCCAAATGATTTTTCATAATTGATGTTGACCATTTTGTATCGTTTCTCAACATCCAGGAGGCCAAGAAAAATAGGCACATTATCAATCATGGAATAGAGTATTTCATCTTTTTCATTTAGATGAAAAAATGCTTTCAGGAGAGACTTTCTAAAAGCATTGGCAAAAAGGTAAACGATCACGCACAAGAGCGTGACATTCTGCAAAGTCAAATAGAAATCCAAGTCGAATGGAAGTCCTAAAAATTGGTTCTTGGTAAACTTTAGCCAAATAAGTATCCCATAAATCATCCAGAAACCCAGATATCTGAATTTACCATCATAAAGCAGGTAATTCACTGCCATAAAACCAATAAGTATATTCTCTACCTCATTAAATCGACCTTGCCTCAAGGCGATGTACGATGCTATGGTTACTAAACTGACAGATACGGATATGAAGCATGTTCGTGCAATAAAATATCTCCCCAGATGGTTTAGATAGATCACAAATAGAAATAACAAACCTCCAACAAATGTTACAATGTATTGTGGGAATAGGCCTACAGAAAATATCAGAATACTTACTAACAGCGCAATAGCGCTACTGATTAGCGCAAGATTATTAACAAATAATACTCGTCTATAGCTTAGCGGGTCGGTTAGGCCTGATAGGCCTGCTTGGGTAATCTTTGTAATTAAATTCATTCAGCAGGAGTTTTCCTGCCGGCCTTAATGTTACATCAATTTAAGGCATTTATGGATTGCATTAACTAATTGGTCAGAATTTTTGAGTGGCTTCTGAATAAAAGTGACGTATTCAACATCGTAATTCTCCATAACCTCTTCTGGATGACTCGTTATAACAATCGTTTTGGGCTTGTGATCGCTAATTTCCAATACCTCAGGACCTTCAAGTCCCGAAATATTGATATCAAGAAGTAAAATATCCGGTTTATCTATATCTATTCGTTTTGCAGCATCTAAAGTATTATCACTTGTCCCTAAAAGTTCAATTTCTTGAACCTTGCTAACAACTACCTTCAGAATTTCTGCAAATGCAGGATCGTCTTCAATAATTAAACAGGTATATTTTGAATTACTCAATATCTAAACTTTCTCAATGTTAATGCAGCATTAAAAATAGAACTTTTTATTTCATAATGTTCTTGGACGATGTTCAATTTTTAATCATTCTCAATATTACCAAAAAAGCCTCTCAACAATGAGAGGCTTTTTGTACCTGAGGCCGGAATCGAACCGGCACTCCTTGCGGAACACGAGTTTGAGTCGTGCGCGTCTACCAGTTCCGCCACTCAGGCAGTTGCTTTAGCAAACGGTGGGCAAAAGTATCCAAAAAATATAAGATTGCAATAGCGATTTAGTTATCCTCCTAACATCACAAAGGCTCCCCAGTAAATTGGGTCTTTATACTTCTTTTTGATTTTGCGCTGCGCACTCAAAAAGGCCTCTCTCTTATTGCCAGTTTTAAGATATTCTTTATAGAAGGCAGTCATAAGATCTTTAGTAGCATTATCATCTACCTTCCATAGTGACATCACTACAGATTCTGCTCCTCCAACAAAAAAGGCACGCTGCAATCCATAGATACCTTCACCAGAAGCAATCTCTCCCAATCCTGTTTCACAAGCAGATAATACAACCATTTTTAATTCTGTCAGATTTAAATTCATGATCTCATAAGCAGTAAGAATACCATCATCCTGATCTGGATCTAATTGAATATCACTAACACCAGCAAGTAATAGTCCCGAGCTAAGCATTGGATCCGTACTTGGAGCTTTTTCATCTTCCATAAAGAATCCATGCGTGGCAATGTGAACCAAATCTCTATTTAACTGAGATTTAACACCAGACTCACTTGCATCATCTTTTAATAAAACTTGGCAGTCCGAGATGGATTTTTGTGCCAAACCATGAATTGCATTGATTTCCTCTTCGGTGCCAGGTAGATCTGCGACATTGGATATTTGTTCGAAACTACGCGTTGAGGCTACCATCGTAGTAGACTCTCCCAATTTATAAGATGGCCTACCTACTAATAATGCGCTGTTTATAACAACTTCTTCACTCACATTTAGGTCAAGTGAAAGCACATCTTTTGTTGAACTTAGCTGTACTATCTCTAATTCATCGATGAGATATTTCTTGGTCTGAGGGTCAAACAAGGTATTCACGCTGACCTTATGATAAATTCCATCGGGAGCATAATAGATCTTACTAATCCCTTTAGCTGTAAGATGATCATAAATCTTTCTCCAAAACATATCAAAAGACTTAGGATCTTCAACCTTGAATTTTATGGCATTTTTATAAACTGCAAACCCTTTGGATTCGAACTCATCTCCTTTGCCAATTACAATTAATTCAGGATACTCCTGATCTTTAATACCTACTAGAGCAGTATATATGCCTTCATCATTTAATTCAGTCCTTATGATTTCAACGGTGGCTTCTCCAGGTTGTAGTTTAGATTTTATTTGATCAAAAGTGGGGGTTTGATTACCAAAAGAACCACCGAAAGAGGCGGACCTTCTGGACAATTCTTTTTCCAAACTATTGGTTTGCTCCAAAAGGCTATCCAATTTCACATTACTACTCTGAACCAATTCACTTTTGAGTGATTGTAAATCTGCAATTTGCTTCCTCGCTATCGTCCACTCTGAAAATAATCTGATTAGCTCTTGATCACCACTATTAAAGATTTGCTCCCTTACCTGTTTAGTTGAATTGAGCAACATCCCCTTAGTACTCAATTCAAGATTGTACCACTCTTCTACAACATGCGGCTTTATGCTTCCTTCCTCAGCATTTGAACGAGCCACCACATATCCCTTGAAATTGTTTAGAAGCTTTTGTTTTTCCTCTACAAATCTCTTTTTCTCGGATTCTGATAGGTAAGTAAAAGACTCTGATATTTCCTTCAGTTGAGCACTAGCTAATGATAAGAGTAATGGTTCAGCAAGGTCATACTGACCAGTCTTTGTATATAGATTGGCAAGATTATTTACCGTTCTAATGTATCCAGGATGGGTGTCTGTGTAGTACTTAGCATATAGGTTTTTCGACTTTTGCATCGCCTCAAGCGCTCTATCACTTTGACCTGCCAAATCATAAAGTAAACCCAAATTTGATAAGGCAGATAAATACTGAGGGTGATCCTCTCGTACGGTATATTCAAAAATCTTTATAGCATCTTCAAAATCTTTTTGCGCTATTTCATATCTGCCATTCTTCTGGTAATAAACTCCTCTATTGCTGAGGAGATTAGAATAAGAAGGATGGTCTTTACCTGAAGATGCACTTTGCCATTCAATAGCTTGATTCAATAAAACAAGAATTGAATCATTATCTGAATCAGTTCGAGTTAGAATATTTGCAAGGTTAGTAGCTAGTGCTATTCTCAATCCAGACTCTTCCTCTGAAGAAATCTTAAGTGCTTCTCTATAGTTTGCATTCGCTTTTTCATAGTTTGCCAATGCTTCATAAAGTGCACCTTGGCTATTTAAAACTGAAGCATATTCTGAAGAATTATTCAAGCCCTCATTGTTCAAAATTTGTTGAGCCTTTAAAAAGTAGCTATCAGCGTCCTTGAAATTTTGTTGGAGATATTTTTGATTACCTAATGACTGATATGCCACTGCTAAGGCCTGAGGTTCGGAATTTGGATTCCCTTCCAGTACAGCGATATAATCACTAAATACTTGATCTGCACGATCAAATTTCCCCATCTCCGTATGCAGCTTGCCAAGTGCTAGTACCGTTTTAGTATATGTAGCACTATCAATCATATTCTTTGATCGATGTATGATTAATGATTTACTCAGCGCATTTAGTTGCTTATACTTTTGACCGGTCTGATTGAAAAGACTGGCCTCCTCTAGTAAAATTGAGACATATTCGGGCGTATCCTTATAAAGATTCTCGGCTTGTGTATAATATTGAGCGGCATCATCACTGCGATAAAGAAGTACTGCAAGACGCCCTGCGTTTAACACAAATTCTTTGGTATCAAGCTCGGTATCTGAACAAATATTACCATTTGAATCACACCAATTCAACAGAGTACTTACAGCCTCAAAGGCTTTAACATAATCTTTTTCATGAACAAAGACATTGTAGTAGTCTTTTAGGAAAAAATGATAGTCTTCCTGATCTTTCAAGTAGGCATTCAAATCATCATAGTACAATGCTGCCTCATTATATTTTTCTGCAGACATCAATAAAGCACTGTAATTTTCTATCACGTGGAGATAAAAAGAGCTCTTCCCATCTCCTAGAAGTCGCAGCAACTCACCATAATTTCTTTTTGCTTCATCAAACTCTCCTAACTCCCCATGCACATAAGCTAGATCATCCAACGACCGAGCATAGAGTTCATCCGGTTTTCCAATGGAGTCTCGATGGATTTGTACTGTTTTAAGAAGCACTTCTTTCGCCTCTTCAGTTGAATCGCAGTTCAAATAATAGATCCCAAGATTTCGTAATGAAGAAAGTGTTATCGGGTCTCCCTCACCGTAAACTTCACTCCTTATGGCAAAATCTTCTTTACTCCTTTGGATTGTATTTTCACAATCTCCTAGTTGATTGGCAACAAAAGCCAATTTAGACGTAAAGAATAGCCTTACAGTATCTTGCTCACCTAATGAAGTGTTGGCAATTGATTCTTGTAATTCAATCAGTTGTTGATTTGCAGTCTCATACTCTCCTCTTGAAATATAGGACTCAATAAGATCTACCTCGCGATTGAAATCAACTTGTGTTTGAGCAAGTAGAGCAGAGAAAAGAGAAAGAAATAATAGGCTAAAAAGTGGTTTCATGATCAATTTCTCCTTCATAATTCATTAAGGCGTAAACAATTTCATCCTCAGCAAATGCACTATTGGAGAGCACTGTGATGAAGTCATTATCATTCTTAATAATTGATGGGTTTTTAAGAATGGTATCAAAGGTGTAAGTAATCTCATTGACAACTATACCTTGGCTTTCATCATAAACTGAAGCTATTACTTTGGATCCTTCAACCTCATTAATATGTGTGAAAATCCAAATTGCCTGTTCTTGTCTAAACATTCCAATGTAGTCACCTGGCAATTCGATGTTCTTGGATGATTCTAATTTCCCATTAAAATTCACATTCGAGATGGAGTAATTTTTACCATTCCCCTGTAACACAATCGCCTTCCCTTGCAATTGATTTACCATCACATTTTTTATAGGATCGGTAGACTTCAAGGTAGATGTAAAATATTCGCCTCCACTTGAGGAAATTTGTGAAAGCCAAGCTTTACCTGAAAACCCTCCGATTAAATAGGTACTATCACCTACAATTTTGAAATATGAAATTTCAGAATTCTTATAAGGTTCGATTTCCCATTTCTTCTCATAATCTTCACCCCTTGGCGAAGC
>CAZWLS010000194.1:0-8048 GCA_964634415.1 uncultured Roseivirgaceae bacterium
TCCTCCTAACCTGCTACTCAACTCTCTGAGGTTCACTCCTAACTTACCTTCTAATCTTGTTGAAGTGATGCGTTATACTCACACCTGGATGGGGGAATCAATCAAAGTAGGACTAAGCTATGAAGAGCCATTTTGGAAAAACGGATTAAGTGGAACAATCTTTAGCAATGTTGGGCCCATCCCCGAAATGTACGATCATTCAAACTTCGAAGAAAATCGATATGCCTTGAAAGGATTTCTAAATCCAGAATACCATTCTGCTACAAAAGATGAACGAATTAAGCTGATTCTAAACCAATTGGTACGGTACTATGGAGATCAGGCGAAAAATTATCTGTCGTATGAGGAAAAGATATGGAGGAACGCTCCGCTGACATATTCGTCATATAAAAACGAGGTATATCCTCATCAAAACAACGGTCATTCTATTTATAAAGAACCCATTCTAGGTGGACGTTTTTATTTTGCGGGATCAGAAACTGCCTCAAATCACCCGGGTTATATGGAAGGTGCCATACAAAGTGCCATTTACATTTCAAAAAACCTTATGTCTGTCCTCGGTAAAGATTGATTTTACCATTCTTCATCTATTATTTACCATTTTCCACTCATGCTGAATTCTAGTTTTGAAGAATAAAAACTAGGTAATTATGACAAAACAAGCATTAGTAATAGGCGGAACAAGTGGCATTGGTCGATCAGTGTCAGAGCTCCTTCTTGAAGAGGGCATTGAAGTTCATTTAGTAGGTAGGAATCCTGAAAAAATTGCTGATTCAAGTAATCTGATTAAGCATAAGGTTGATATCACTTCATCTTCAGATGTAGAAAACTTGATCAAAGAAATAGAAGGACTTAATAATTTGAAGTATCTCATTAACGCGTCCGGTATTTTTGGTCCAAAGCCATTTCTTGAGCATACGGTTTCAGACTATGACTCATATTTGGATTTGAACAGAGGATTCTTTTTTATAACACAAGCTGCCGCAAAGGTTATGAAAGAGAATGGTGGTGGATCAATTGTCAATGTCGGATCCATGTGGGCTAAGCAAGCAGTTAAAGCCACACCTTCTTCTGCTTATTCTATGCAGAAAGCAGGCTTACATTCCTTCACACAGCATCTCGCAATGGAGTTGGCAGAATTTAAAATTCGGGTAAATGCAGTTTCCCCTGCAGTTGTTGAAACTCCGGTATATCATGGAGTATTTGGGAGTGAAGACGCTGCAAAAGAGGCGCTGGTTGGCTTCAATAATTTTCATCCAATAGGAAGAAATGGTGTAGCAGAAGATGTTGCTCTGGCAATACAATTTCTTTTATCCGAAAAATCCAGTTGGACAACTGGGTCTATCATGGATATTGATGGTGGAGTGATGGCTGGTAGAAATTAGAACATATAAAGGTCTGCAAATAAACATGCAGGCCTTTTACACACTCTACTCTTCGGCTATATTTAACACCATGAACAGGTTGCGCGAGTCACTTCCATTTCTTAATCCAACACTTCTTGAAAAGATTGAAGAGTCATCCGCGATTAAGCAAGTTCCAAAGGGAACAGAGATATTGCGAGAAGGGCAATATGTCAAAGTGATTCCTATTGTGCTTACCGGACTACTAAAAGTAGTTTCTAAGTTTGGTGAAAAGGAGCTTCTACTCTACTACATTAGACCGAAAGAAAGCTGCATCATGTCTTTTGCTGCTAGTCTCAAGAACGATCCAAGCAGGATTCACGCAATAACAGAGGAAGATTCAGAGATTTTACTTCTACCATCAGACAGCGTTTCCGAATGGGTACGTCAATTCCCTAGCATCAATACATTGTTTTATCAGCAGTATGATCTAAGATATAGCGAACTACTAGATACAATAAGTCATGTGCTTTCAAACAAAATGGATATCAGGCTATTTGATTACCTCAGAGAACGCTCTCGTGTTACAAATCAAAACCCTATTAAGGTGTCGCACAGACAAATTGCAACCGAACTCGGTACGGCACGAGAAGTTGTATCACGAGTTATGAAGAAGTTAGAAAACGAGGGAAAAGTACTTCAGCATAGCAATTCCATTGAAATCCTAGACGGTGACTAAAGTCACTGTTTCTCAAATTTCAGTCCCATACATTTGAAACATGAATCGAGACAAAGTTTCAAAATTGATCGGTGTGTGCGTCGTATGCATCAGCATCATATATGGATTGGTTCTATTAGTTGAATTTTTATCAAATTAATTGAAGTGTTATGAAAAAGAATATGGGATCGACAGATCGTATCATTAGACTGATTATCGCTGCTGTAATAGGAACATTATTCTTTACCAATGTGATCTCAGGCATTTGGGGAATTGTTTTGGTTGTACTTGCCATTGTATTTGCCCTTACAAGCTTTGTTAGCTTTTGCCCCTTGTATGCCCCTTTTGGTCTTAGGACCTGTTCCATTGAAAAGGATAAGTAAAAAGAAGCCTCTTTGAAGAGGCTTCTTTGTTTTTACTCGTTCCGTATACTTTCCGTAGGATCGGATATTGCAGCTCTAAACGTCTTGATAGACACGGTTGCAAGAGCTATGAGAATGGTAACTCCACCACCAAATAAGAATATATACCAGTGATCCAATATTTGGATTCGATATGCATAGCCGCCCAGCCATTCTTGAATAAAGTACCCTACTGTTGGCAATGCTATGATAGATGCAATGAGCACTAGCAAAACAAACTCCCTTGAAATAAGCCCGATTATCTGTCTAGCAGTTGCTCCCAAAACTTTCCTTATACCCAACTCCTTCTGACGTTGTTGAGCTGCATATGTGGCAAGTCCAAAAATGCCTAGGCAAGCAAGAAATATTGATAACGCTGAAAATGTAGTAAATACTCTTGCCTGCTGTTGTTCTTTTTCATAAAGGTCTTTCAGGCTATCGTCCAAAAACTGATACGACATTGGATATTCAGGAGCAATACCAGTGAATGTTTGATCTATAAAAAGTAGTCCATCCTTCATGTTAGCCATGTTAATTTTCACTGCCATTTTACGATGGTAGCGTCCAGAAATAATGGCCAAGGGTTCGATTTCATCTTTTAACGTACTGAAATGGTAATCTGCTGCAACACCAATAACTGGTGCATCATTTACATCCCAACCTGGCATTGTTACTTTCCTGCCAATTACCTCCTCAGGTGAAATCCCAAGTTCTTCTACCGCCCGCTCATTTAGTATCATCACATACTCCTCATCAGTCACCAGGTCTTTTGAAAAATTTCTCCCTGCGACTATATCAATACCCAATACATTGAAAAAATCAGTATCAGTAAAAAGCGTCCTCATCCTGTGATTTTCTTCAATGCCAGTTACTGCAAAACTTGATGCATCGTGAAAGCCACCAGGCTCTCCAGAAACCATCGTTGCCCCTAGAATATTCGAATTTGAAAGTAATCTGTCTTTGAATTGTTCCCTGTTGGTTCGAATATCGGTGTTGTTCAAATCTACCAGTACGATTGCTTCTCTATCAAAGCCTAAATCTTTAGAATTCAAATAGTTGGTCTGAACTGAAATGAGCATGGAAGCCACTATTAGAAAGATAGAAATTGCAAATTGAGTAATGACGAGAGCCTTTCGAAGTCCTACGTTTTTTCCCGAGGTTAGCTTACTTCCTTTCAGAATAGTAACAGATTTAAAGGACGATAGTAGTACAGCCGGATAAACCCCTGAACTCAATAGAATAACCACGATCAACGTTCCAAAGAAAATTAGAACATTAGCGTCTAACCAGTTTAACTCTACATTTAGCCCGAAAAATGAATTAAACACAGGGCGTATTAATTCGCAAAGACCAATAGAAATAGTAATTGAGAAAAACAGAATCATTAAGGATTCAGTCAGGAATTGGAAAACCAGTCGTGATTTAGATCCACCAAGCACTTTCCTAACACCAACTTCTTTTGCTCTCATGAAAGACTGAGCGATCGATAAGTTGACATAGTTGAAGCAGGCTATGAATAATATTGCAATAGCAACAGCCCCTAATGTGAGAATAGATGAAAAGCTACCATGTTTTGAAAAATCATATCGTGTTTCATTATTGAAATAGATATCTCTCAATGGCTCTAACTCGAGATCAATCTTAGAACCAGCTCTTTCAAAATCGTCTCCCATATATTTCATCATAAATTCCTGAAGACGACTTTCAATATTCGATGCAAGCGCGGGTGTTGCAACTTTCACATATGTATTTAAGCTATTATTCCACCATCCATCAAACCAATCGAAACTTTCTAAAATATCAATTGTGAGTATTACGGAAAAATCAAGATGTGTATTTCCAGGTAACTCATCCAGTACTCCTGAGACTATAAATTCATACTCATTATCCACCTTGATCATCTTTCCGATTGGGTCAGAATCACCAAAATATTTTTGAGCAGACTCCTTTGTCAATATTGCTGATTTACCCGTAGCAAGTGCTGTTTCCCAACTACCTGCTCGAAGTGGATATGAAAAAAAATCAAAGAAGTTAGGATCTACAAAAATGATCCTTCTTTCATTAAAGCTCTTATCGTCAAAAGTGACCAAGCCTTCATCTGTGACTACTCTTGTGACTTCAGAAATGTCTGATGGAAAATCATTGAGCAATGCCTTTGCATAGGGTGCAGATGTAACTCCTATCCTATATGGAGATCCATTTAAGCTAGCTACACGAACAGCTCGATATATTTGATCACCCTCTAAATGATAATTATCAGTTGTAATTTCTGAGTAAATGTAGAAGTAGAGAAAAATAGTGGCTACCAACCCCATTGTAAAGCCAAATAAGCTAATCAATGAAGTAGAAATATGCCTGTATAAATTTCTAAGGGTAAGTAGTGGATTGAAAATAAACATAGGTCGATTGATTGAGTTTTTGAATGATTTGAGTGTAGATGGTCTGAGATAATTAAATACCTGATACCAATACTTTAGTCCTTTTAATCTGCGATCCAATTCTGAATAATACTGTATCAGATCACCTTGCAACTCTTCAACGAGTTCTGCTTTGCAAAACCAACGTATCAAGTTCATTGAAAACTTCGGTGGCTTCTTAGAATCAAGCATGCGAAACCTTAAGATCAAATGATGGCACTTGCTTCCATAGGTTGGCTCGCATCTCTTTCACCTCATTTAATGCGATCTTTCCATCAGCCGTAAGTTCATATACTCTTTTTCTCCTTCCCCCTCTTTCCTTTGTCGCTCCAGCCAATTCCGACTTTAAAAACTCTTTCTTTTCTAGCCTTGCCAAAGTTGTATGCAATGCCCCCATCGAAATGGATCTATTTACTTGATTCTTAATTTCATCTTTGATTCGAAGCATATATGCTTCTTCTTGAAGTATTAACACAACAAGTAGAAGTAGCTCTTCAAATTCACCGAGGTTAGTGCCTTTCATAAAATCTATTAGTTTCTATTTTGCAGTATTATACGGCACTAAAAATTATTTGTTACTATAAAGTAGAAACAAATCAATATAGATAATGAAAAATAGTAGCTTAGGTTATGAAGAAGTAAGGAGTACTAAAAGGCTTATATTAAATAAGTCACTTGCTTGTGACTAAGAATAGCGGACGTCTAGAACAGATAGGAAAAGAATTAGTCTGTGGTCTCTTTGAATATAGAAACCCCTAATAAGTATGAATTCACAATTAAGCTTTTGTTTTCTTTGATCGTGTTTTTCAAACTCTCTAAAGAACTCTTATTTGCGACTTTTTCCTGATTGTGATTAATACCTTGCACCATTATCACACCGCTCACAAGCAATCCAAGCACAACAATGGCTATCTGGATATTTTTTGATTTTTTGATGTATTTTTTCATTAGTTCAGGTGTTTACCTTATTAGTACCAGGAATAACTAATTTATTACACTTACGGTTAAAAAAAATTTAAGATTCTTAAATTTTCATTTTTCACACTACAATCTTACCCATAGTTTCTATTATGAATGATAACCTGGACGGCTTTTATTTAAATAAAGAAGAGCCTCAAAAGAGCTGTTTACTTGCTTTAAGAATGATAATCCTTAAACAGGATTCCGGGATAACTGAAACAAAAAAATATGGCATGCCTTGCTTTTGCTTCCATGGAAAGATGTTTTGCTACTTGTGGGTAGACAAGAAAACACTTGAGCCCTATATTCTCTTTGTAGAAGGTAAGTACCTTCTACATTCAGATTTAGAATCAGGAACTCGTGCAAGAATGAAAATTCTTAGAATCAACCCATCAAAAGATCTAGAAATAGAAATTATTGAACGTCTTCTTAATCAAGCAATAGACCTATACAGAAATGGCGTAATTAAGATTTAATGGCACACCATCAATCGAAGACAGGTGATACTGTGTAACCAGCTTTCTTGAGGAGTTTTATTACGCCTTCATCACCTCCTAGATGCCCAGCACCAACTGCGAAGAAGGTCGGTTTCTCTTTTGAATGCTTTGCTATTCTCTCTATCCAATTGGCATTTCGATTGTGCAAAAGGAGTTCTATCTCATTGTCATTGAAATAATCCAGACTCTCGATATACAAATCATTGACTTGTTCGTCTTTGTAAAGCCTTATCATCTTAGCAAACAGGCTCTCCATATTTTCTCTGTTCTTAAGTATATCTAAAAGATCTTCTACTTGATTTTCGTATGAGATTTCATCAAAGACGTTTACTTGTTCGGCAACCTCTTCAAGTCCTTCAATAGGTATTGATTTATTCATCGCCATTTGTACAAATGTGATTTCATAACTAGCCGGTGTACCTTCAATAAATGTTGGAAGCAGGAATGTTTCCACCATGAACGGCTTGAATGTATTTACTTGTGCAGTAGTAAGTCCGGCAGCCTCTTGAAGTTGAGAATCCAAAATCTCTAGATCTTCTTTGGACATCAACTGATCTAATGTAACCCCGCCCTTCATTTGGATGTTTTTCATCATTTCAGATTGCATACTCGGGTCATCAAAATCCAATTCCAGGACGACCTTCTCTGATTCTTCGAAAGCTTTCTTGACTTTTTCCTTTAAAACGAAATCAGCTTGTGGAAGCATATGAAAAGTTCCAAATAAATAAGATGTCTGAATGTCACCTCCTTCTACTTTCCATAAAAGTGTATTATCAAGACTTTGAGCGCGAACATCGGTTACTACAAATAAGCCAACGAAAAGGCCAAGCGCAATTAGAAATCTTTTCGACCAATTAGGTTTTGAAATTCTTTTCATGATTGAGATCGTTTACCTATTTGTTCCTCAATTCAAGAACTTATTACACTTTGGTTAAAATTTATTCTTCTACGATCACTATTGGAAAATCTTGACCTCTGGAAAATGTATGTGGATACTGTGGGCTTCCCTTATGTAAAATACTCAACTCCGGCACCTGATCATCTAAATATCCTTTGAGTTCATAGATAGTAACTTTTCCATCTTTTGGTGCTCCGTCAGCCTCACCAGAAAGTCCTTTCAAAAGCGCATATGTAAACAATCCGTGTCCTAATGCTTCAAATTCAGTGGCATACTGCTCACTTCCTGCAGCCGCCATTACATGAATACCAGAGCTTCTAGAAAGCTGCGAAATCGCTTTTTCTTCAGGAGCACCTCTTTGTGCCAAAATCTCGACTGACCCGCCTGACTGGCATGCATCCATGACGATAAGTTGTTTTAATGCCTTGATCTCAAGCATCGCTTTTTGTAAGACAGAAGCCTCAATTCCAAAGTCATTCATTCTATCACCATCATAAAGTCTGCTTGCTGATGACGAAACAAGATAAAATTTACCATCTATCATACTTCCATGGCCTGCGTAGTAAAATACAAAGACGTCATTGACGGAAATCGTGCTTTGCAACTCCTCTACCTTTTTTAAGATGTTTTCTTTAGTTGCTTCACGATCATAGATCTGATGTAAGACTACACTTGAGTATATTTCTTGCCCCTGCTTTTTCATTTGACTTGCAAATGAGTCAGCATCAGTTTTGGCATAATTTAGGTTGAGTGACTTATTCTGATATTCATTGATACCAACCGCCAAAATATGGCAAGTGCTACCTGGCACCTT
>CAZWLS010000195.1:0-8047 GCA_964634415.1 uncultured Roseivirgaceae bacterium
GGTTTTTTCCTTATGTCGCTGGATCCTTTTATTGATGCAAAAGAGTTTTCCATTTCCTTGTATATCGCACCCATAGTCGTGGTTGCTGGGTTCCTGGAAATCATTTATGCCATTATGTACAAGCCAGCATCTGACGTTATTTCACAAACCGAAGAAATATAATAGAGAAACTCTTCGTTTTTAATATTCCTGCTTCTTCCAGATTTCCCTGTTGATTCATACCTTTTACCGTTTCCTTACCAGAAAAAGGTTCGGTATGTTCTTTTTCAAATTACATCTTCCTATTTATTCAAAATCGTTGGCGTAACCGCTTGAAATGAATATCATTGAGTCTATTATCCTTGGAATCATTCAGGGACTTACTGAATTCTTGCCTGTAAGCAGTAGTGGGCATTTAGAAATTGGTTCAGTTCTGTTGGATGCACAAAGCTCAGACAACTTATTATTCGCAGTCATAGTCCATCTGGCTACTGCTTTAGCAACTATTGCAGTCTTTAAAGAAGATATTTTGCTGATCATTAAGGATGTCCTAAAGTTTCAATGGAACGAGTCAACCCAGTTTGTTACAAAGATTTTGTTATCGATGGTTCCAGTCTTCGTTGTTGCAATATTCTTTAAGGATCATATTGAATCATTGTTTGTAGGAAACCTGCTCTTGGTTGGAGCAATGTTATTGATAACCGGGTGTCTTTTGCTTTTTGCACATTACAAGAGGGGTGGAGATAAGCGTGTTGGATTTTTTAGCGCCATTGTAATAGGTGTTGCACAAGCAATAGCTGTTTTGCCAGGTATATCAAGATCGGGATCGACTATAGCTACAGCACTAATATTAGGTGTTGAAAAATCTAAAGCAGCAAGATTTTCTTTTTTAATGGTTTTAATACCAATCCTAGGGGCAAGTCTTTTGGAACTTATTGATTATTCTGAGAATCCCGGAGCTCATTCAATTGACACCTTAAGTCTGGTAATTGGATTTTTTGCAGCCTTCATTTCTGGTTTTATAGCATGTAAGTGGATGATCAAGCTAGTAAAAAGTGGGAAGCTGACTTACTTTGCATTTTACTGTTTCATTGTAGGATTAATTGCCATTATATCCGCTTGATATGGAAAATAGCTTTGAACAGGGACGCCTATTACTGATCAATAAACCTGTTGATTGGACGTCTTTTGATGTAGTAAAGAAGTTGAGATATACGTTGAAAGTCAAGAAGATCGGTCATGCCGGCACGCTTGATCCGTTGGCTACGGGTCTATTAATTATTGGCACTGGGAAGTTCACCAAAAAACTTAATGAACTCCAAGGACTCGATAAAACTTACGAAGGTATAATTGAAATAGGGAAAACGACACCTTCTTACGATCTGGAAACAGAGTTTGATTCCGAAACTGACTGGACTAATATTTCGGAAGAGGATTTGGAAAAAGCCAGACAAGAATTTGAAGGAGATATAAAACAAATCCCGCCAGCTCATTCGGCAATAAAAGTTGACGGAGAAAGAGCCTATAAAAAGGCAAGAAAAAATAAGGTGGTTAAACTCGAACCAAGAGAGTTAACCATTCATAACTTTGAGATAGATGCGACCAATTTGCCAGATGTAAAGTTTAAAGTCTCTTGCTCAAAGGGAACATATATCAGAAGCTTAGCTCATGATTTTGGAAAGAAATTAGGGGTAGGTGGTTATTTAAAAAAATTAGTTCGAACGAGCGTCGGTGAATATCAGTTATCCGATGCACTAGATTTGGATGATTTTATTCGTCAGAATAATGAAAGTAGTTGATCATTTAGAGGAGTTTGAAAAGCCTAGCTTTGCCGCAGTCACCATTGGTACATTTGACGGTGTACACATTGGACATCAAGCTATTCTAAAAAGGATTGTGGAAGAAGCGCGAGTGAATAACGGGAAAAGTGTCCTTATTACTTTATGGCCGCATCCAAGATTCATACTGAATAAAGATGCTGATAAACTTAAGCTCTTATCTACTTTTGAGGAAAAAGTAGCTCTTGTCAAAGAGCTAGGAGTAGACTTTATTCTGAAAATTGCTTTTACCCCCGAATTTTCAAATCTATCTGCAGATGAATTTGTTCAGCAGATTCTTGTAGAGAAGGTAGGAACGAAGAAATTATTTATCGGATACGATCATCATTTTGGAAATAATAGAGAAGGAAATATTCAATTTCTTAAGTCCAATGAATCAAGTTATGGATTTAAGGTAAATGAGATTTCGAAACAAGAGATTGATCACATTGGAGTAAGTTCTACTAAAATCAGGTCAGCTTTAGAAAGCGGTGAAATTCATTTGTCTAATTCTCTTTTGGGAAGAAATTATTCAATTAAAGGTGTCGTTGTTGATGGAAATAAAACAGGCAGATCTCTAGGCTATCCAACAGCAAATATTCAAGTAAGTGCCCCATATAAGTTGTGCCCGGCTGATGGAGTGTATGCTATAAAGGCAATAGTTAATCAGAAAGAGTATCTTGGAATGCTTAATATTGGTTTTAAACCAACAGTAGATGGAAGCAAAAGAACCATAGAAGCACACTTATTTAATTTTGATGAAGATATCTATGGGCATGAAATTGTCGTTGAGTTTGTAAAAGGCATAAGGAAAGAAATGAAGTTTGAGAGTTTAGAGGTGCTAAAAGAACAACTAGATAAAGACAAAGAGGCAGCATTACGTATTTTGATTTGAAGACTATAATTCAACATACTTTACTATTGACATTGGCTTTCGCTTGTCTGATCTCCTGTAAAAAAACGGATAATCTTATTGATTTTACAGAAGAAGACGAAATCCTCTTAGGAGAGAAGCTTTCTCAAGCATTTATAGAGAATCCTGATTACAGTGTAATTCCAACCCAAGGCAATAGTGTGCCATATGGATATGCAAGTTCGCGCCTAAATGAAATTACATCTTCAACTTTGATCACTAAGGGAGAAGAATTTACATGGAATATTTATTTACTTGATGATACCGAACGTCAAGCTTTCGCATTTCCAGGCGGACATATATACATATCAACAGGAATGATCTTTTTTCTTGACAATGAAGATCAATTTGCTGGATTAGTTGCCCACTTGGTGGCACACATTAATCAATCCCATATAACTGAGGCGTTATTTTTTGATTATGGAGTCAATAACCTTAAGACGATTGCCACGTCTGGTGACTCTGAATCCCTAAATAATATTATCAATGATTTAGTGCTAACCGATGAATTCATTGCTTTCACGAGGGGAAATGAAATTCAAGCGGATACTCTAGCCATTTCAATGCTAGCCGAAACGGATCAATCTTGTGCTTCAGAAACTCTTCTTTATACAAAAATCCTTACTGTTCAATCCAATCAGCAGTCAAAGTTTATAGCTGCGCATCAGTTGGAACAGTCACGGATAGAAAATATTGATGAGGTAGTCACCACGCTTGGTTGTGATGCAAGCATAGATGATGAATCAGTAAGCAGATATCAATCTTTCAGAAATTCATTGCCGTAGGTCTACGGACAATCAGACAATAAATAGTATTAAAACCGATGAGAAAATCAGAAATCAAATTCATAGTTGAATTAGACAAGGAAAATATTCCTGAGAAGATAATGTGGGATGCAGATGAGAAGGAGGGAGATGGACTAGCCGAAACAAAGTCTATAAGCCTTTCTCTCTGGGATCATGAGAATAAGAATACCATGCGGATAGACTTATGGTCTAAAGATATGCCCATGGATGAAATGAAGCATTTTTATATTGATTGCTTAGGAGGTCTTGCACAAAGCGTTTTGAATGCTACAGGAGATGAATATATGAATCAAGAGATCTCCCAATTGTGCGATAAATTGGTTGAACACGTAAAAAATGAAGGCTGATCAGATTTTTCATTTCAAAAGAAACTGTTCCATTTCATGAAAAATCACTAATATTATGCATGCATAATATTTCTTAATTGAAATTTTTGCAATGTCTTGCTTAATAAGTTGCCTTTAGATGCTTATTAACAGGGATTTTTTAAGTATTATTAATATCAAAATTTTAATCACAAAACATCAACCTTATGATCAGGAATTTGACAAAGATGATTTTTGGGTTAGCCTTGACTGTACTGTCGGTCGCTGCCTATGCTCAAACCACGGTTAGTGGGAACATCGTAGATAGTGAAGGTGAAGCATTAATCGGTGTTAACGTCCTTGTAGAAGGTACAGTACTTGGTACCATCTCAGATATTGACGGTAATTTTTCATTGACAGTGCAATCTCAACCTCCTTTTAATTTAGTGATATCATATGTTGGATATGAATCACAAATAATTGAAGTGACTTCAGGTACCACTCAAATAGATATCCAACTAGAGGAATCTACACTTTTAGGACAAGAAGTGGTTGTTTCGGCATCTAGAGTCGCGGAGAGTTCACTAAAATCACCAGTATCTATTGAAAGAATGGATATTTTGGATATTCAAAATGCTCCTTCTCCGGACTTCTACACTGGTATTAGAAATATGAATGGAGTTGACTTCAGTACTCAGAGTTTAACATTTAAGTCTGTTAACGCTCGAGGATTTGGAGCGAATGGTAACACTCGATTTGTACAATTAATTGATGGAATTGATAATCAAGCTCCTGGTCTTAATTTCCCTGTTGGAAACGTTGTTGGTATCAGTGAATTAGACCTTGAGAGCGTTGAGCTTATCCCAGGAGCAGCATCAGCACTTTATGGTCCAAATGCCATTCAAGGAATACTTTTAATGAATAGTAAGAGTCCATTCGACTATCAAGGTCTAGATTTCTATTCTAAAGTTGGTGTAACACATTTAGATGAAAGAGATCATGAAGCATCTCCATACACAGATCTAGGGTTTAGATATGCAAAAGCATGGAATAACAAGATGGCTGTTAAAATCAACGCTTCGTGGTTGAGAGCTCAAGATTTCATTGGTGTTGACCAAAGAGATCAAAGCGGGGCTACAGTTGAAGGCAACTTAGCTGCAAACAGAGAAAACAATAGAGTATATGATGGAATCAATACTTATGGTGACTTTTTGATTGATATTGGAACTATAGCGGACATTACAATTGCAGGTGACCCAGTAAATGGTCCAAGTATCGCAGGTATTAGAAGTTTGTTGCCAAATGGTGTAAATGGTGCATTCTCTCCGACAGGATACCGAGAATCAGACTTTGTTGACAATACAACAGAAAGTATAAAATTAGGAGGTGCATTCCATTATAGACTCAACGATAAAATAGAAGCTATCGCCCAAATGAATTGGGGTCAAGGAAGTTCAGTTTATACCGCTAATGACAGATTCATCTTGGATGGATTTAATATTTGGACTGGAAAACTTGAATTGAGAGGAGATAACTTCTTTGTAAGAGCTTATACCACTCAGGAGAGTTCAGGAGATACCTATGCAGCTAATACAGTTGCTTCTTTGATCAATCAGAGAAGATATCTTCCAACATACTTTAGTACATACGCCGGAGCTGTTGCTTCCGGAGCTATTGCACCAAATGATTATGCGGCATTGCATGCTGCAGCAAGAGCAGCCGCTGATGCTCAGCAGCCTCAGCCAGGTTCGGAAACATTCCAGGCAGATTTTGATGAATTTAGAAACCTTTCTATTGCAGATGGTGGTGCTAAGTTCTTAGATAAATCAGCGTTATGGCATTATGAAGGGAGTTACAACTTCAAAAATGAAATTGATTTCGCTGATGTAGTAGTTGGAGCTAACTTCAGAACTTATGCACTAAACTCTGAAGGTACTTTATTTACGCTGGATGATGCGGGAGATGAAATATCATTCAATGAATTTGGTGGATATGTTCAAATTTCGAAGGACGTCATTGATAACGTGAAATTGCAAGGTTCTGTGAGATATGATAAGAACGAAAACTTCGCAGGACAGTTCTCTCCAAGAATTTCCGGGGTTTGGGAATTTTTAGCTGATCAAAACTTCAGAGCTTCATTCCAGAGAGGATTTAGAATTCCAACGACTCAGGATCAGTACATTGATTTAGATGTTGTTACCAGACGTTTGATCGGAAGGAATGAGATTTTAACAAACAATTACAACATCAATACAAACACCGTATATACTACTGAAAGCGTGATGGCTGCTCAGGCAAGTGGCAATGTCAATGATCTAGTTGTTGCAGCTGATGCTTACAAAGATTTTGAAACAGAGAAAGTAAGTACTTGGGAAGTTGGATACAAAGGCCTTCTTCTAGATGGAAAACTTTTAATTGATGCTTTTTACTATAACAGTACTTACCAAGATTTTGGAGCTGAAATTGACGTAACTCAGGCAGTAGTTACAGGAGATATTCAGTCTGTTCCTGGTGGATATTCAGTAGGATCTGCAGGAACAAGACATGCGGATGCTGAGCTTCAAACGTTTGTTGATGGTGGAGCTACAGGTGTAAGCCTTCAGCGATATGGATACGATACCAATATTGATCAAGACATCAAAACATATGGTTTTGGATTTGGAGCAGAGTACTCTTTCCTTGATGGATTTAATTTAGGTGCAAATGCTTCATTCAATAAACTTGAAGATCTTGATGATCTCACTGCAAGAACATACAATGTTGCATTCAATACTCCTGAATGGAGATACAACATCACGTTTGGTAATAGAAAAATTACAGATCGAATTGGTTTTGGTCTTACCTACAGATGGCAGGATGCTTTCTTATGGCAATCAGCAATTGGATCAAGTGTAATTGCAGACTTTGCTACATTAGATGCTCAGGTTACTTATCAGTTACCTAGCGTTAATGGACGAATTAAGATTGGAGGTTCTAATATCTTAAACGAGAGATATACTACCTCACATGGTAACCCAAGCCTTGGGGCACTTTACTATGTACAATTGAACCTAGACAACATTCTTAGCAACTTCTAAAAATTGAAGACAATGAAAAAAATATTTAATAAACTCTCATTAGTACTTTTTGCTGCTGTTGTTTTTTCATGTAGCAGTGAAGATGATTTAGTTGAAGACTGGATTGATGTTAATGCAGTTGATCCGGGAGCTCCTGCTGATGCAGGTACAGTTGATCTTTCCAATTATATTTCAATAGGAAATTCACTGACGGCCGGCTTTGCTGACGGTGCTCTATATAATCAAGGTCAGGAAAATAGTTTTCCAAATTTGCTTGCTGGGCAGTTCGCATTAGCCGGTGGTGGAACTTTTAACCAACCAGATATAAATTCTGAAAACGGTTTTCACACTGCTTTAAATCCTTCAGGATCGGAAGTGATTTTTGGAAGAACTGTTTTGAATTTGGCGCTAAGAGCTCCAGTACCAACAACTGATGGTGATGAAATAGGAGCATATTCTGGTGATAAGAGTACTTTAGGCAATTTTGGTATACCTGGTATGCGAGTTACTGATGTAGAAACTCCAGGCTACGGATTCCCGAATGTTGGAAATCCATTCTTTACTAGAATGGCTGTCGATCCTTCAACTTCCAGTGTACTGGGAGATGCTTTAGCTGTAGATAGAAGTTTCTTTACACTATGGTTGGGCGCTAATGATTACCTTGGTTATGCTACTGGTGGTGGTCAAGGTGATACACCGCTAACTACATTGGATGCAACAGGATTTGGAGCTGCATTAGGATCCGCTCTAGGTCAATTGACAGCAGACGGAACTCCAGGTGTTGTTATTGATTTACCTCCAGTTGTGACCTTACCATTTTTTCAGGCAGTCACTTGGAATGCTGTTGAATTAGATGCTGCAACTGCTGAAACTTTAAATACGAGTTTGGCTGCTGTAAACGGTGCAATTTCTGCAACAGCGCTAGCAGGTTATACAGGAGATACTGATTCAAGACTTATTTCATATGCGGAAGGGGCAAATCCTATTCTTGTTCATGATGAAGAACTTGATGATCTTGGTCCATTTTTCGATGGATTGCTAGCTGCAATGCAAATAACAACAGAGCAAAGAATAGCGTTAGCTCCTTATGAGCAATCAAGACCTTTAGTTGAAGGTGAATTAGTTCTTTTATCTGCTGGTGCGGTATTAGGTACCGAGGCAGATGGTGATG
>CAZWLS010000196.1:0-8019 GCA_964634415.1 uncultured Roseivirgaceae bacterium
AAACTAGGGCCGAGAGATCATTGCATCAAGAAGGGAGAAACCAATTTTATCGTAGGCGGCAATGGAAGTAACAAAACAACGCTATCCAAAATTCTACTGTGTCTGTACAAGAATAAAGCCGGGACCATTGAGTACAAAGGAGTACCTGTAGATGTCAAAAACCTATCTTTTTACAGAAGTCGATTCGCTGCAGTATTTACGGACTCATATGTTTTCCAGGAATTGGATCACATCGATCATAATTTACTTGCTGAGAAAGGGCAGGAATTGATTGATCTCTTAGAATTGGGCAAGAAGGTCAAAATTGCAGATAAAGGATTTACTACTAAGAATCTTTCTGCCGGACAGAAAAAACGTCTTTCTTTAATAAGCGCGGTTTTAGAAGATAAAGAGGTATACCTTTTTGATGAGTGGGCTGCTAATCAGGATCCTTACTTTAAAGAGATATTCTACAGTAAAATTATTCCTCTCTTAAAGGAGAAAGGAAAAACGCTGATAGTAATCACACATGATGATAGATATTTCCATCTATCTGACCACCTGTTGAAGCTAAGAGACGGAAAGCTTTTGTCGTTCGAATAGTTTGTTTCTTAGAGTCACTTTAACTTAGAGCCAATCTTCAAAAACCATAATCTAACCACATCATGAAGAAATTATATAAGGTATTTCAGCTTTACTATCGTCTTGCTTTCGACGAAGATTCTTATTTCAAACATTATGGTTTTCTGAAATCGATTAAAACAGATCGCCCTTTTGATAAGGACGGCAATCCATTACCATGGATGAATTATGCCATCTTAGATTTTTTTGCAGAGAAGCTAAATAAAGACTTAACACTATTCGAATACGGACTCGGTTTTTCTACACTTTATTTCTCTGAAAGAGTAAAATCGGTGAAGTCAATTGAACATGATAAAACTTGGTTCAATGACATTCAAAGTAGTCTTGCGGGTAAGCCTAATGTTGATATCCAACTGGTGGAATTAGACAATGGATATGAGAAGGCCGTAAACACGATGAAAGACAAGTATGATATTATACTTGTCGACGGCAGGAAGAGGGTTGAATGTGCTAAAAATTCTTTTGATCAATTAAGCGATAATGGCGTTTTGATTCTAGATGATAGTCAAAGAGAGAAGTATCAAGGTGCATTTGATTTCTATGCTGAAAAAGGTTTCCGCAAACTGACCTTTACAGGAATAAAACCAAGTGGATTTAGAAGATATGCATCCACAATATTTTATAGAGCCAACAATAATTGCCTAGACATCTAACCTTTTAGAAAGGCTTCACATAAGAGATTGCTGCGAACATGTTGGTTTTATCATTCCCTTCAATAAAATAGGTGCTAACTCGATTAGATAAGTTGAATTCTAAACCAAGTCTTCCTGACGTCATCAATCTTTCGTACTGAAGACCCAAAGTCCATTCAAAGTCATGCTGCTCTTTTCTTGAAAAATTATCAAAGAAATAGTCATCATCGAATCTAATCCTTTGCATTGTAGCGCCAATCATGCTCTTATCAAAATACACTTTCGCATCAAACCAATCACTGTTAGAACCTGGACCAATACCTGCTCCTAGCAATTGCCCTCTATGGGTATATCCATTTCTCACAATGTTGTGACTGTAGTAGCGATTGTATCTTCGGTATAGAAAATTCTTTGGTTGACCCAATGTGGTATGCTCATAATTCAACATGATGTTGAAATCTTGGTAATCCAACAATTTGATGAATCCAAGTGTGATTGCCCTAGCATGTTCTGGTTCTGATCTAAATACATTTCCGCCAAAATCATTCTTTGCAAATTCCAAATAGGTTTCAAATCCAACTTCTCGAAAAACCCACCTCATAGTTAATGAAGCTGTCTGGTCAAGTTCATCATTACCTACAGCTACATCATCAGGGGAATTGTATCTGATTATTGAGGAGATGTAATCTTGAAATGAAAAATCTCCCCATGTCTTATAGAAAACGCGATTTGCACCTAAAGAAAATCCTTCAATCCATTTTGGGCTATACGCCACTGAAAGTGCCGTAAAATATTGAGCTGGATTCGTAGATATTGGATTATTATAATCTGACTCGTTCATACGTCCCCAATAAATCTTTCCCTCAAATTTCCCTATGGATGTATTTAAAGGCTTATCAGTTCCTGCATCGACATGAGGTATCATACCTCCGGTGTTGCCCAACACAATTGGATTTCGCTGAGCAGGTCCCATTACGATATTTTGAGTAGATAGCCCTACTGTGAACCAATTGAATACTGCTCTTATTTCTGACTGACCAAAATGAAAGTCATAGAAGCTATCCGGTCCAAACCTTTGTACATAATCAATGGAGCCTCTTGGATTAAATTGATATCCGTATTGGTTTAAATCCGAATCTGTATTTTCTGCAAGCTCAAAAGGCTGATTCTGACTCCAGAATACTATAGGAGCAAATGTGTATCTGATCTTGCCATACTTTCCAGTAATACCTCCTTGTAGCTGAGTAGTAAGTCCTTTCCCTTGCCAAACAGCACCATCATTGTAACTTCTTGCATAATCAGAATGAAAAGACGCCTTGACTCTTGCAGGAAGTATTTTAAATGTTTCTTTTTTGTCTTCCAAGCCAACTAAATAATCACTCCAGGGATTCCAACTCAAGCTATCTTTCTTATAACTGTGCACGATTGATGGATGAATTCCCATTCGTTGTTCCATCTGCGGATTCTTTAACTCTAACACTTTATAGTAGTTTAGAAGCATATCATTTGGATCCAGAACCTGTCCATTTGAAACGATCGTACACATCAACAAAAGAGCTGTTACCAGAATGTATTTTGAATTCATTTTCATCGTATTAATTATTGTCAACTACTGACAGCATTATTTTGAATTGCTAATTTGACTGATTTTTTTCACAAAAAAACGTGCAAGTGGTATTCTTCATATGCTGATTTCCTTGAATTAATAGAATTCTAGCTTTCATCAATACTTCAGTACCTTTGGCACGGTTTTGTATAAAAAGAGATTCAAAAAAAATAGAAATGAACCGTTTAGTACAGCTGACACTTTTAGTAATCTTGGCAGTAGCTTGTTCCAGTCCTCAAAAAAGCAAAGAAGAACAAAAAACTGAAGAACCAACTGAAGCAAGTACCACTGAGAATACAGAAGAGCAAGATGAGCCTGCTATTCAATATGAAGGTGATCAGTATAAATTAGTTATCAGACACGTTGATAATCGAGTGGTCGCATACATAAATGATTCAACAATCTTCGATACCGGAACTGTATATGGTGAATACAACAGAACCATTGACCTTACGCCATATGTAAACGCTGACAAGAACGATTTAAAAGTAGAACTTTACAATGGTAAGCCTCCTTACGATACTCATAGTCCTAGCTGGATGATTGTTTATGATTTGTTTATCAATGATGAATTAGTAGAATTCGTTAGGGAAGAAAAAAATGACGGCAAAGTAGGTCTCGTTTTTACTGAAAGACACGATTTGAGTGATCTTTGGTGATATCCACAATTTCTTGGAATTAATTTCTAACTTAGAAGTGTGTTGAAATTGCTCAGTGATTGAGAGAAACCCAATACACAGATACTACCAATGTTAGGAATTGATATAGTAGACCTCAAAGATCCATCATTCAAAGAGCGCAACGAAAGGACGCTCGATCTCATAAAGAATGATGGAGATACTCATCTTGATCATCCATATTTGTTTTGGTTGTTATGGTCTGCAAAGGAAGCTGCTTTTAAGTGCAGAAGAGAACCTATCAATTTCTCGCCGACTAAGATTCCGATTCAACTTACTTTACAAAATGACGAGATTTCATTTAAATCTGATGACTTAGTAGGAAACATCATTATCGAAGATGAATATATATTGGCGATTTGTGGCGATTTAACAGAAATTGAACATCACATTTTTGTCAAGGATAATGATAATTGGAGCGAGGGTATTCGATTTATGATCATCGAATATTTCAGGGAATTGGGCCATGATTATCACATTGGATCAGATGATTTAAATCTGCCAATCATTGAGCCATCAAAAAAAGAGATATCCATTTCTCATCACGGCCGTTATGGAGCAGTAGCATTCTCTAAAAGTCTGCTTTAGTACAAGGTCCCCATATTATTTTTGCACGCATGCGTAAAAAATATTTCATCGCCATATTTCTTGTGGTCTTCACCATGATGTTGTCATCATTTGCATTCTACACGTATCAGATCATTTACACACCAAATGTTCTTGTAGAAGAGCAGAACAGATACTTTGACATCCCAAGAGGAACAACATTCAAACAACTTCAGGATAAGCTTGCCAAAGAGCGTATTGTGAATGACTTGGTATCATTCAGCTTTTTGGCCAAACTGAAGGATCTGGATACCAACGTCAAAAATGGCATGTATCTGATCAAGGCTAACATGACCAACATCGAGCTAATCAACTTGCTACGGTCCGGCTCACAAACTCCAGTTTCGTTGACATTTTCGAATGCCAGATTGTTGGAACAGCTACCAAAAATTCTTACAAAAAGTCTGGAAATAGATTCTGCTGAGCTAGCTCCAATTTTGCTCCATGATTCTACTGCTGCAAAATATGGATTCACTAAAGAGACCTTCATTAGTATGTTTATTCCAAATACCTATGAGGTCTATTGGACATTAACACCTGAGGCATTGCTAGACAGAATGAAACGAGAATATGATAATTTTTGGACGGAAGAAAGAAAACAAAAAGCCGAAGATCTCGGAATGACGCAGATTGAAGTGTCTACTTTGGCTTCAATCGTGCAGGGGGAAACTAATAAGATGGACGAAGCACCATCAATCGCTGGGGTTTACATCAACAGATTGAATAGAAGAATTCCGCTACAAGCAGATCCAACTCTTGTTTATGCGATAGGCGACTTTAGCATTCGGAGAATATTAAATAAGGATAAAGAATTTGAATCTCCTTACAACACTTACAAATATTATGGACTACCTCCAGGCCCAATCAATATGCCGAGTATTCCGGCATTGGATGCAGTCTTGAATTACGACGAACATAAGTACCTTTATTTCTGTGCAGATGCAAACTTTTCTGGCTATCATGTCTTTGCTAAAACGCTCAGGGAGCATAATATCAACGCGAGAAGATTTCAGCGAGCACTTAACCTACAAAGGATTTACAGATAATGTACACTCACGAAACACAAATTAGGGTTCGATATGCCGATACTGATAAGATGGGATTTGCGTACTATGGCAACTATCCTAAATATTACGAAATCGCACGTGTAGAAGGGTTTAGAGCATTGGGATTTCCATACAAGGAAATGGAAGACAGTGGTGTGGGAATGCCTGTACTTAGTATGAGTGTTAAATATCATGGGCCGGCAAAGTATGACGACTTACTTACAGTCAAACTCATTATCCCAGAGATGCCCAGAGCAAGGATGTCATTTCTTTATGAAATCAGAAACGAAGAAGGAACGCTGATCAACACGGGTGAAACAATCCTGGCATTTATGAATATGGAGACCGGCAGACCTGTAAAAATGCCTGAGAGAATGAAAGAATCCATTTCTCCATTTTTTGAATAGCTTAATTTTCTTCGACGCTTCCATCCAGCACCAAATCATTTGTATCAAGATTTAGTTTCGAAAGAAATTCCTTTGGACTCATCTTGGTGATCTTTTTGCACTCCCTGATGAAATGTGATTGATCATAGTAGCCAAACTGCAGGGCATCGATAAACTTATACCCTTCCGTATTTTTTAGATATTTTGCTGACTCTCCAAACCTCAATATGCCCATTAATTTCTTTGGTGGCATACCAAATACTTTTTTAGTTAATCTTTCCAGACTCTTGAGGGTCATGTGATTATTTTCTGCTATTTGATCCACCTTCATGTTGGAGGTTGATTCAGCAACCATGGAATTTAATACAGCTTCTAATCGTTCGTCAACAGTATTAAAATCATTGTTTTCCAATAAGATCTCATCCATAGTATCAGCAAAACTTTCTTCATTTGAATAGTCAAATGTCCGAATTTTCTCCATGCCAACTGCTCCCAGAAAGCTTTCAACCGAAAAAGATTTCCAATCGGAAATCACACCTTCAAATTTTGGTAGACTTAGAGACTGGGCCTTTAACTTGATGTTAAAGCATTTCACATTTTTAGGAATGAAATAGGCAGAAACCTGACTTCCCATTGGAAAAACACCGATATGCTCGGAAGCAAAAAAAGTAGCTTTTTCAGGGTCAAAAATTTCAAATGACCCACCTATAATTACGAAACACTCCAATGTGCCTGTAGGAATAGCTTTGACTAGCAATGGCCCATCAACATCAAAGTACTGGTACTTGGAAACATAATTCTTCAGTACCTCATTTCTAGGTTCTATTTCAAGGACTTTCAATTTTGTCTATTTTGTACAATGATGACATAACCCCGAGGGATAGTTTCGCAAAAACTCAAAATTAAACGAAACATGAATCTACGACTCATTAAACACATATTCATAGCCTCATTCATTTTAGGCGCTTGTTCTATTGAAAACGGCACATCTGCCATGGATAATCCTCAAGCTGGTCCTTGTGATTGCGAGAAGACTTTTGAAGAACTCGTCATGAAGTTGGAATCCAATTATGTTGCCTTGGCACTTACCAAGGACACAGAAAAACTTAAAAAATATGATGAATTGAAAAAAGACTATTCATCAAAAGTCAAAGAAGTTAGCGCTTCAGGATGCACGAAATTCCTAAACGACTTCCTATCGTTTTTTGAAGATGGACATCTATATGCAGTGGAATATCCCAAGCTAGATTCGGTAGAACTAGCTCGATCCAAAGAATTCCTTATCAAGCAAATGAAAGGACTTGAGGAGATCGAACAAATGAAGAATCAATCCTCCGCAACAATTCTTGGATACTGGTCGGACGGTGAATCTATCTTTAAGGTAGTTGAGAATGGAACTTACTACGATGCATATTTGGTCAAAAGCAATCGAGAGAATGTCGACTTAGGAAGTTTAAAAGCGAGGCTATCGCAAGCAGATCAGACCTATGAAGGCAGCTACTTCCAGTATAATTACAACACACGCTATATCAAGGCTAGCGTATTAAAAGAGGCAAGCAAGTTGAGCATGGGGAGTGTAACATGGGTCAGAACTGATGATACAACCATACCTTCCAATATTCTTAGTCCAACGATCAAAAAATTAGATGAAAAAAACACACTTCTGACAATTCCATCTTTCCTCGTTGACTACAATGAATTTCAAGATTTTCTAAAAAAGAATAAAGGGCTTTTAAATTCAACCAAGCATTTAATCATCGATATCAGAGGCAATACTGGAGGAAATGCAATCTACTTTCCTTTGATAAAATTGTTTGCTACTAAGGCTTATAAATCAAAACAAGGCTTTGTTATCACCTCAGAAGATAATCGAGCATATTTTGAAAGGCTCAAAGGCTTTGGTTCTTCTAAGGTGTACACTCCTGTTCTGAACAGAATGACAGAAAATGGAGAAGTAGTTGACGGGCCGGATTACCCGGAAAGAAGTTTCAAACGAAGTAAAGCCGATATTGAACGAGTTTCCATATTAATGGATAAAGGCAGCGCAAGTGCATCAGAGTCGTTTGTTTTACATTCGAAAGGATCAAGCGATATGGTTACAACTTTTGGATCGCCATCAAGGGGAATGATAGATTTTACCAGTGTGAATTCAATTCTTTTAAAGAATTCGGGTAGTCAGAATATCTACTTTGGGTACCCGACCGGAACTTTAAATAAGGATGTGATGGAGAATGGCTACAACAAAACGGGCATTATTCCTGACGTTCCTATTCAGGATGATACTGAAAAAATTCAGTTCGTTGTGGATTACAATGAATAGCAGCTTTTAATTTTAAAAAGAGTCTTTAAAATCTGTTTGCGAGTTTAACGGAAAAGTTTACTTTTGCGATCCGATTTTTGCGGCTTACGCGAAATCGATAGCAGAGACTCAGAGGCGTGGCAGAG
>CAZWLS010000197.1:0-7923 GCA_964634415.1 uncultured Roseivirgaceae bacterium
GAAAGCTACTCCAAAGGGTCAAAAAATGAATAAAAACAAACCTTTAGCTCATCAAGCAAAAGCTTATGATGCAGGGTTCTGGGGTGACCCATCAAACGCAAAATTGGTTCCCCTCACCAAAGCTCAAATAGAAGACCTTCAACGTGTTAGACCGTTAGAACAACAATTCAGATCCGCGAAAAAATGAAGATGAGACACAGTATATATATCCTCCTAACTTTCTTTCCCCTTTTATTATTGGGGCAAGATTACACTAGCATTTCTGGTCGGATAGTGGATGTTGAAACTAAGGAGCCGCTTTCATTTGCTACAGTAAACATCAAAAACACTCCAAAGGGAGTTGTAGCAAATGCTCAGGGTGAATTTGAATTTACCTTTCCAAATAAACATCTGGCTGACACTGTGGTATTCTCTATCGCCGGCTATCAAAGTGAAAAAGTGTTGGCTCAGAAATTAGTGACAGATAATTATTTGACCATAGAGCTTGTTGGCAAAGCCATAGTCCTCTCAGAAGTTGTCGTAACAAATAAAGAGCTTACCGCGTGGGAAATTCTCGAGCTTTCACTAAAGAAAATACCAGAAAACTATCCAACGGACCCTTTCGAGTTCAAAGCATTCTATCGTGACTATAAGTTAGAGAATGATAAATGCGTGAGCATATTTGAAGCTGCCTATTCTGCTTATGATAAAGGATATTCTAAGGTAGGAAATAAGCATGCTTTAAAAGAAAAAGTAGTTCTGAATCAGGTAAGAAAAAGCTTATCGGTAGCTTATAAAGCTCATACATTTAAGCGAATGAACGTCTTGAAAGAGCTAATCAAGCTCAATGATGTAAGGTATCAATCCCGATTACTCAATAAAAAAAATCGACTTAAGTATACCTATTCAATGGCAGGCTATGAGGTAATCAATGATCGTCTTATGTATAAGATTAAGGTGAAAGAAGATTGGAGCTATTTTATCTATGTTGACGTAGTCACCTATGCGATTCCTAAAATTGAAATGGACTTTCAATGGATTAAGGATATCGATGTTAACGAGTGGGTTTTGGGTGATACTATTAAATACAACCAAACTGCAGCAACCATGCTGCTTGAGTTTCAAATGATCGATGGACTTTACTACCCTAAATATTGCAGCTTTACGACAAATCTTGAGGCGATGGACGCAACTTCCAATGAAATGCTATTCACTGCTTACCTATTACAAGAGTATATGGTGACCGATATAGATTTTGATCCAGGAGTAAAACCAGAAAAATCCAGTCGTATGGACCCCTACGAAATGATTGAAAAGCAAACGTTCTCGTACGATCCTGAGTTTTGGAAGAATTATAACACCATAAAACTCCATCCCAGGGATGAAAAGCTCATTCGGGGACTAGAGAAAGAAATGAAGCTCGATGATCAATTTTCGAAGGTGAATTGATAACTACAGTCCTTCGCTCCAATCAGCAGGACCTATCCTGCTTTCGTAGACTTCAGTAAAAGCATAAAGAATACTAATTGCATGATTTCAAAATAATTTTGAATGTTTTATCTCTTAAATGAAATTGATATTTGCTTGTTCATAACTTCTTGTGAACGACTATTTTGGTATTAAGCCTTCCCGATCAGGAAGGCTTTTTTTATCCAATAAAATATAATTCCAAAATCTAGTGTCACTTTACAAGGACATAAAAGCTAAAGGTCTTCTCGGTATATAAAAAAAGCCCTGAATTAAGAAAAGATTCAGAGCTAAAAATGTAGCTAGTTGGAAATCAATACTTAGTCAAAGTAAAATATAAAAAGCCCGACTGCAATGTCGGGCTAATAGTCTCCGTCTAATTAATAAAACGCTACCACCATTTAGTCAAAGACGGATCGTTATCACACATATCAAATAGCATTGATATGAGAACAAAGATGATCTTTAAAGAAATTATAGATCTGTCAAAAACCGTCATAATCCAATCAAAATTGAAATTCTCAGTAATTCATTGATATTTTCATAAGCAAGAGATTTTAAGATATATGAGCAAAAAATATTATGTAGGAATCATTCTAAAGTTGCATGAGTTGTAAACGCTTTTGATTGATTGATCTCCTTATTTGTTTAAAACTTTATGTTGTTCAAAAATTGAACCTTTTGGTTGTAAGGAAAAGCTGTCGCTGAATTCCAACGCAGCTTTTCTTATTACTAAAGCAACAATTACCTAAAACGTATTTAAATGAAAACGAAACGATTAATCTTAAATGTACTTTTCATACTGTGCATTTTTTCATCTTGTAAAGTTGATGATAACGTAAATGTGTTAGATGACCAACTAGTTTTAGCGAATGCTCAAAAACAACAAATCATAGAATTCATAAATAAGTATTCAAATGGTTCTTCAGAAGTATTTGATCTTATAAACGGCTTAAACAACGGCAGAATATCTAATGAGGAGTTTAGAAACAGAATTTCAAATACTCCTGTATTAGATGAGAGCATGCTTTTTTTCACGTATCTCGGTTTAAGTATTAAAGGAAGCGGGGGCGGAGGAAGCTTTTTAGACGGCATTGATGTTTTGGACAAGATAGCAGACACATCTTTTAATCCTGAGATACCACTTGTTGATGTTTCAAATGTCGATACCGATGATCTATTTATAGTAGCGGGGGGTATTGGAGCTCCAACGGCGCTAAAAGCTGATTTAGATGGTCTTCTTCAAGCAATTAGCTTGTCAATTGATACACTTAAATCAAGGTCCGGTGATTATGAAATGGGTGGAATACTAGCTGTGGAATCTGGTTCTGTAAATGCAACTATTGCACTTTTATTAAGTGCTGAGCTGGGTTTACCTTTAGTGGATGCAGATGGTGCCGGTCGTTCCGTTCCAAAACTAAGTAATTTAACTTATGCACATGAGTCATATAAAATTGCTCCAACGGTATTAACCTCACCTCCTAACCCAGATTATATAACTAGTGTTCTCTTCCCTGAAACAGCTGATGACGCAGAAGAAATGATAAGAAGAACATTGACAGATCCAAAATATGGACAAATGGGCGGGCTTGCCTTATGGGCACAAACTGGAGATATGCTTCAAAATTCACAGGTTGTAAGAAGAACATTTACTGAAGCAACCATATTAGGGGTATATGCTTTCTTAGCAGCAATCAATGATGTATCATTTTTAGATCTTTACTTTAAAACTGAAAATACATTAATAGCTTCTTATGATGGGACATTAGAAGGTTTTGAGGTAAGTACTGAGGGAGGATTTGATGTAACAACTCTTACAGTAAACCTTGATAATGATGAAGGTACTGCAACTATTAAGGCACTTAACGAGAACATGATGATGCAAGTTATGCCTACTATTGTCTTCGACGATGTCTTGATAGGTGGATATGGAAGTGGATTAAAAGAAAAATTAATTACCGCTCCACATCTGTTAACTTATGTTGTGGAAGTACAGCCTGGAATGTACGTGCCATTAAACAATGGTGATTCCGATTTAATGAAACATCTTATAGGTAATAAGATACACATTGTCGCTGCATATTCAGACGATCGTCTTTATGATATTGATCAGACTTTTCTTGATGTTCTAAGTTCTGCGTTTGGATATCATGGAGGAGTAGTTCCAGGGCGTCCTTAAAAATATTTTTAAAACATCTTAAATGAAAATTGAAAAGAGAGTGTCTAATACACTCTCTTTTTTTGTTCCCAATTAATTTGGACAAAATTAAAATTGATATAGATCTAAAATATCTTTATTCACTGAATCTAAATCTAATTTTAGTCATTAATAGATATACAGCTCCAGCTATTAAAATACTTCCAAGTAATTCAAACCCTGTTTCCCCAAAAATGGTAAAAATAACTCCGGTAAGCCAACCAAAGACTCCAACCCAATTAACATTCACAATAGGCTTTTTAGATTTTATAACCCAATAGTCAACGATCATAACTCCAGCGATTGGAGGAATAGTTGAAGTCAGAATAAGTAAATAGTTCTGAAAATAGTCTAGTATTCCTGATAGCGCCATCAAAATACCTAAAATACCTGCTATCAAAGTGGATCTCCTTCTACCTGCATTCTTAAATAATTTAGAGATCGCTAGTCCTCCTGAATATGCATTTACAACATTAGTTGTCCATGTTGCGATGATTAAAGTGATACTACCAAATAAAGGGAATCCCATTTTAGTGAAAATTTTTGTCAAGTCTGATGTCTCTTGACTAATAGCAAAAAAAGCACCAATAGACATCATCATTATACCAACTGGAATCACTCCTACAATTGAGGAAATAATTGCTGCTTTTCTATTGATGCTAAATCTGGCATAATCTGGAGCTATAATACCTCCTATTGCAACCGCACCAATAGCAATGGAAATACCCTTGACAAGGCTAATGCCATTAACAGGAACATAGTTATAAACTATTTCTAATGTGGTGTCATCCAGACCATTTGCTAAACCAATAATTATTAAAAAAATAATAGAAGGAGTACCGATGTAATTCAGCCATTTAAGAAGTTTAATTCCGTAAACCGCAGTTCCTAACATTATTAATCCCCAAATTATTGTGGAGGATTTCAAATTGACATTGCTTAACTCATTGAAGGCAGCACCGGCAATACCAGCTTGAATACCAAACCAACAAATTATAGGAACACCCACAATTAAGGAAATTAGAATTTGAGCTCCCTTTTCACCAAATGAGCTAGTTGCCATTTCAGTAGTTGACTTTCTTGTATCTACCGATTGCATTGCTTGGAGTGACATATAGAAAGCGACCACTGACAAGCCAATTGCACTTGCAAGAAGAACATTAATGAAATCAAGTCCTGCTGCTAAAATACTGCCAGTATAAATCGCAGGAATGCTTATTATAGCACCAATCCAAATTGCAGCAATGCTATACCATTTCTCCTTATAAATATTTGAATCATTCAAATCAAATCTCCCAAAACCTTAACTTTAATTTTTGTAGTATTGGGCAAATACGCCAAAGGGGAATCGGATAAATCGACGATTTTTATCGACTTTACTTCAGCGCCGGATGTAATGGCTATCCTCTTCGCACTTTCAGTCACTTCACGAATTGCATCATCACGGTTTACTTCATTTAAGTTTACAACAATCTCTGATTCACCACTTATACTAGCAATAGCTACTCCATATGCATTTGCTACTTCGCCATTTTCTGGTCGAATAATTGAAGATGCACCCTCAAACATATCAGGCAAAACAGCAGAACCTCCTCCAACTAAAACGATCGGAATAGCTCCAGGGTCAGTTTTTAAAAGATCGATCAATTTTTCAATTTCTTCCTGCACAATACTTTCAACTTTAGGAATTATCCCATTAAAATTAAGTCCGGAAATCGAAGCTCCTTTAATGATCATCTTTTCTTGAATTATGGCAATATCAGTTAGTGTCAAGGTATCTCCACCAAAACATAAAGCCTTGTTTGTTAAATCAAATCCAACGCTTTTAGGGCCAACTTCTAATTTCCCATCAGATAGATTTACTATTGTTCCTCCACCGATTCCGATAGATAAAATATCAGGCATTCTAAAATTTGTCCTGACACCGCCAATATCAGAATGCTTATTACTTTCTCTTGGAAAACCATTTACAAGTATTCCAGCATCGCTAGTGGTTCCCCCAATATCTATAACAATTGCGTTGTCTAAATTAGAAAGAGCGCTTGCACCCCTTAAACTATTTGTTGGTCCGGATGAGATAGTTAAAACAGGGAACTTTTTAGCCTGATCCAAGGACATTAACGAGCCGTCATTTTGGGATATATATAACTTCGCTTCAATACCAAAGCTTGAAACAGCCTCTCTAAATCCATCTACCATATGAGATGCAATATCCATAAGTGCAGAATTGATCACTGTAGCATTTTCTCTCTCAAGCAATCCTAAACCACCAATTTGATGAGACATACTTACTGGAATTTGCCCTAAAACTTTTTCAACCAATTCCTTGACTCTTATCTCTTGTGAAGAATCAATCTTTGAGAAAACTCCGGCAACAGATATAGCACTAATTTTATTTTCAATTGACTTTAGAATTTGCACTATTTTCTCCTCATTGAAATTCCCTATTGGTCTGCCATCAAATTCAAAACCACCTTCAATTTGAAATATATGATCTACTATCTTTGAAGATAAATCTTTAGGCCAATCAGGAAGCGGAGAAATTGCTTGGGCAGATGGAGTTCCAATTCTAAAGTGAGCGATTTTATTTAGTTTTTCTCTTTCGATGAGTGCATTCGTGCAATGAGTAGTGCCAAGCATAACATGAGATACCAAATTAAGATCTAGTGAGACTTGACTAATTACGGCATTAAGAGCATTACCTATACCCTCTGATATATCCGCGGTAGTTAATTGCTTTGTTTTCGCAATGATTGTCTTACTTTCATCAATTATAACCGCATCCGTGTTTGTCCCCCCCACATCTATTCCTATCTTATACATATTCATATTTTTATCAGTCTAATGATTTAGAAAATCAAGGCAACACTATGTTCTCCATTTCTATATATTCATAGTTGTACCCAAATGCCTGCGGTCCCGCCAACTTTAGCCCCTCACTAGTCCTCCACTTCATATCACAAGGCATAGCAATCACACTAACTCGATACCCATATTGAATTGTTTCTGCGGTAATAGGCTCTGCATTTTCAATATCCAGAATAGCTATCAGGTCTGGCACACAAGCTACTAGCTGTCCTTCTATTGTTGCTACTAAAAACTCATTTTGAAAATCCAATTGCATTTTTTTCCCTTTGAAATAATTCAAACCATCTAAATGACACTCGCCTTTATTCCACCTTCCCTCGGTTCTAATTATTATATCAGAGACCTTACCTTGAAAAATAAGCCGACCTTGAGCGGCTTTCAATAAAGCATTAAGAGGATTTAATTTTAGCTTTTTCCCATTAACAAGGGATTCTCCAATTCGCTTTGCTTTACTTATGGCTCCATGAACTGCAGCTTGCTTTAATTGTTTTCCTGTCATTGGATAACATCCAATGACACAGCTGCCACCCATTGGTATAACAGTACTTCCGAGAAGTACTTCTCCCCATTTATTATCTATTGTATTGTATTGAGCTTCATTTCCTTTATCATCACATTGAGTAATTGGTGAAGCTGGAATTCCAAAAAGAGTAAAAGTTACCATTTGCAGTTGAGGGAAAGCCCGTCCCATTCCATCAGCATCTATTATTGGAATCCCTTTTTTTGCAGCAACAGTGAACGGAATCAAACAATTCAACCCCCCAGCTTCAGCAGGCATTGTTGCATATACCTCTTGACCGAAATGTTTTTCCATCATATCGTAAACTCTTTCGGCTTCAAAGCCTGAAAAAAGCTTTTCCAGTAAGATAACTGGAGCACCAAATGCTGCAATTGGCACAATCAACGCAGCATCCGGCACCTCCATTGGGTCAACCATTACTATATGTTTATCGCCAAGTGCTTGCTTAGCCATGAGTTTTCCAATATAAGGATCACCACCTCCTCCTGTTCCTAAAATCGTAGAGCCTATTGAAATTGCTTCTAAATCGGAAGCATCTATTAATTCGCCCATTCTATTATTGATATTGCTATTCTTAAAAAAATTCAAATTGCTTAAAAGCATTTGTTGACAACATTAAATCAGGCTAAACAGGAAAATATTTATTCCTATTACTATTATTATTATTTATAATTCCTAATTTCAAATCAGGAACATAATAAAATAATGGAAAGAAAATCTTTACTACTTACTCAACAAGTATTTACCCTTTTGTACAAAAAGGTTTTGGATACATTTTATGCTAAAGATTTAGAAAGAAGAAAGTTTAAAAACTTCCAGATATATGGTTTTGGTTCTTACAATAGCACAGATCCATCTATCAAAAAAGAATTAGAAGACATAGCTGGATTCT
>CAZWLS010000198.1:0-7875 GCA_964634415.1 uncultured Roseivirgaceae bacterium
GAACATTCCAGCCATAATTACAGCCATCTGCTGTTTTTGAGTAATTGAAACCGCCTTAGTTCCTCCTGAAACTGTATAGATAATTACCAGTATTCCTGTCCCAAGGATTGTAGCAGTTAAATTCCATTTTAAAATTGAGGAAATTATAATAGCAGGAGCATAAATAGTAATACCTGCAGCTAATCCTCTCTGTATTAAGAAAATAGCGGCACCCAAATACCTTGTTTTCAGATCGAAGCGCTTTTCCAAAAACTCATACGCTGTATAAACCTTCAAGCGATAGAAAATGGGTATAAAAACTGCAGAGACAACAATTAGCGCAATGGGTAATCCAAAATAATTTTGGACGAAACCCATGCCACTTTCGTAAGCTTGTCCAGGTGTTGAAATAAAAGTAATGGCACTAGCTTGGGTAGCCATAACAGAGAGACCTATAGTACCCCACTTCATGGAGTGTCCGCCAAGTAGGTATCCTTCTATATCTTTTTGGCCTCTTGTTTTGTATACGCCATATGCAACAATAAATAGTAGTGTGCCAAAGAGCACAATAAGGTCAAGGTTGTTCATTTAGTATGCTTAATATGCTGAGCTAAAGAAATGAAATAAAATAATAAGTAGAGCTAACCAGCCAGCTACAAAAACATATAAGAAACGCCACTTCTTAAATAGCGGTGGTTTATCAATATTCCGTTCCGAAATCAATTCTGTCATTTTCCTAATGAAATCATGTTTACAAAAATTCTGTATGCACCAGGCACACCTGCCGGCAGTTCTCTAAACCAACTGTATCCGGAATATACGTAGTAGCCCTTTCCATATTTTGCTACGAGTAGACCTCCTGTTTTTGGACTTTCTCCTGGGTCATTGCTTTTTAAGATCGGGGTAAACTCATCGGCCCATTCGTTAGGGAAATAGAGTCCACGCTCCTGTACCCAACCTTCAAAATCCTTTTCTGTAATCTTATTTGGCACATTCATCACAGGGTGACTCGATCCTATTATTTCTACAGGGGCTTGTTCAACTGCAACTCTGTCTCTAGAAAGCTTTAGACCATATGGGGCAATTTCTTGTGTGACTAACCTGTGACTCGTGTTATATTGAATAATTAGGTTTCCTCCATTTTCCACATATTGGAAAAGCTCAGAATTCTTGTATGAAAGCCATGGAACCGTATTGAATGCTCGAATTCCTAATATGACGGCATCATATTTAACTAGTGATTCGGCTGTAATATCATCTTTATCAAGGGTAGTTACATCATATCCTATTTGGGCAAGATTCTCAGGTATTGCATCTCCAGCACCAACTATATAACCAATTTGATTTCCTTTCTTTTGAAGGTCAAGTCTAACGACTTTTACTTCTGAGTCAGGATACAATGTCTGCTTAGGAAAGTGATCATAGTCAATTTCAGAGATCCCCTTGCTGTAATTTTTTCCGTTTACCACAGAAGTTACTGACACTTTACCCTCTGATGCACTGTTCGGGGGTGTTATTGAAAACGTAAATACCTGCTCTTCTTTTTTCTGCCCTAGGTTAAAATCATACTTTTCTGGCGAAACCTTCCAACCATCTGGTGCATTCAGCATCACACTACCCACACAATTCTTTTTACCCGCAATAACTCTTACATCTACAGATTTTGGAGCATCATCTCCAAAAACAAGTACTCCAGCAGAAATATTTGCCATAATTGGAGGTCCAATCGTCAATGGCTCGGCAAGCTCTCCCTCAACAGGATCAGTTCTTTTAAAAACAACTGGTACTTCTAATCGGATAACCTTTCCATTTAGTGATAATTCTACTACTCCGCTAATCGGTTGTTGATTTTCAGGTAAGCCAATAAGCGATTGATCATTCACTTCATACATACCCAATGTGCCTTTTTCTCTTAGCCAATATGGATGTGAATAAGTAGTCCCTTCAGGGATAACAAAATTCATCTCAGACGTAAATGGTTTATTATTTAGAAGGTTGGTGTTAAACGTAACAGGATTAACCCAATTCTTAAATTGAATTCCATTTAGCTGGATAGCAGCTTCGCTTCTATTCACTGCTTCGAATTCTATTGAAATCGAATCTCCAGGCGTATAATTTGATTGATCTGACCTTAGCTGAAGATATAGTCCGGATACGGCTACAATTAGCTCATCAATTTCTTTTTGTTTTATCTCTCTCCAAAAATCATCCTTAACTTTTTCAAGAGCATCTCTAGCTCCCATCAATGGTGCTATAATTTTTGATGGATCAGATTCATCATATAGACCTATTGCCTTATTTATGTAAAAAGCAACTTCTTTCGATCCTTTCACTCGATCCCATGAGGTATCAATACCTTCAAAAACTTCTTTGGTTTCTTCTCCTCCCCATTGTTCTAAATATTCAATTTGCTCTCTTCGAGATCCGGCGGAACCAAATCCTTGACTTTTATGCATGCTTCTACTCTTTGCAGCAACTTCGGGATAGGACTCACCAATTAGCGCATTATATCCTCCCACATCTATTGTCACAAGCTTTGATGTATCCATGTTGGCTCTAAAAGCCCACCACCTTGTATTCCAGAATATCTTTTTAGGTTCCCATGTATCCACATAATTGAGCTGATCAGGAAATGCATTTTTATCTCCACTGAGTTTAAATGCTTCTTTAGCCAAAATAGCACTTGCTGTATGGTGCCCGTGAGAAGGACGCGTGTCACTAAATCTTGTGATTATGACATCCGGTTTAAACTTCCTGAAAGTCCAAACAAAATCTTCAAGAACTTTTTCTCTATCCCAGATATTGAAAGTCTCATCTGGATTTTTAGAGTAGCCAAAATCATTCGCTCTTGAAAAAAATTGTTGACCGCCATCAGTTCTTCGAGCAGCTAATAACTCTTGAGTACGGATTAGCCCAAGTTCTTCACGAATTTCCGGTCCAATTAAATTTTGGCCTCCGTCTCCTCGGGTAGCGGATAAGTAAGCTGTCCTTTTAAGCTCTTCATTTGCGTAATAAGTAATAAGTCTCGTGTTTTCATCATCAGGATGCGCGGCAACATACAAGACGGAACCTAAGACATTAAGCTTTTCAAGTTTTTGGCGAATCTCACCGGGTCGATATGTTCTTTGTTCCTGAGAAAAAAGAATGAAAGTAAGGGCTAAAAAAACACTGCCCAACAAAGCACGGATTTTCATAAATAGGTTTTCGTTGCGGGTTAGTTACGATATAAAGTCCGGAAAGTTATGTGAATTGTATGAGTGGTAATGTAAACCCATAGCTATATGCCTAAGAATTTTTCTCTAGTTTTAGATTACCAAACGCCTAACCTTGAAAACCTTAAAATATGTTCCTAAAAATTACGTAGGAAGCGATTTAGAGAATATCGCTTCTGTAATCAATATTGCATATTTACTTCTTACAATATTCCTGACAGTTTCGCTATTTAGGCAAATAATTGCAGCTGAATTCGAAATAGCCCTCATTATTGCCTTAAGCATATTATTTACGTTTTTCATCCGTAAGCAATTTATGGCCGGGAGACTTAGTCAGTCCGTCTTACTAGGTGTTGTTTTCTTTAACATTCTACTTACTTCTGTTTGCACTCTTGGAAGTGGCATAAATGATATTGGAATTATTGGATACCCCATTATCATCGGATTCTCTGGAATAATTCTAGACCAACGTAAGTTGGCAGGTGGATCTATCCTTAGTTTTTTAGGTGTTGTTTGGCTAGTGGCCGGCGAAAGGCTTAATCTCTATTCTCCTCAACCAATTTCATCAGGAAGTGAGGGAGATTTTGTTATTTCATCTTTATTCGTTTTTCTCGGTGGCTTCATTGCTTTCAATATCACCAATAATATGAAACGTTCACTCTTGAGCGCTCAACAAGAAATCAATATCAGCAAAAAAGATTCGGAGAGTCTAAAGAAAGAAACCAATGAAAAACTAGAAATAATTGAAGAAATACATCGAGCAGTAATAAACAGTTTAAGGCATATCCAACAACTTATCGAACATAGACAAAAAGATTCTCAAGAATTGATACCTGTCTATGAAGGTTTAAAAAGAAAAGTACTGGTAATTGAAGTAGCTCACAAAATATTACTATCTGCACAAGCCCCGATAATGCTCGATATAAGAGAGCTTACAAAACAAATTCTATCTGAATATGAAAGTCGACTAAAGACGTCTGTTTTACAAATTGATATTGGTAACAATCAGCTCTTTGTTCAATTAGACCTCGCTATAAACTATGGAATATGCTTACTGGAAATGATCAATAAAGTGGATAGTCCTAAGAACAACAAGCTAAGTGTTACTTTATCAATAAGTAAGGATTCCGTAGAATTAGGCCTAACAGAATTCGAAACAGCAGGGAAATATGAATCTGGAATTGTAATGGAATTACTCACTAAACAACTCAAAGGAACACTCAACCAATCTTCCAATTCGTTGATTCTTAATTTTAAATCAAAGCATATTTAGATGTTTTCAGATTGGCTCCCATATGACAACACCATAGATCAATATGCTAGAAACGAGATTAAAAATCTGATGCGAATGTTTCTATTGATCATTCCTAGCGTGGCAATCGTTTTATCAACCGTCAATTTTATTTATGGCCAAATCGATGTGGCGATGGCAACTCTTGGAGTACCCGTTTTTTGCCTACTGGCATGGCACTATTTGAACAGAGGTCATATGAACATCTCTATGATTATGATCACCTCGATCATGATTATCGTCACAAGTGTTATTTGCTTCCTTGGTGCTCGCGTACATGAAGTGGGAATAATCATATTTCCTGTGATTGTCTTTTTTGCAAGTTTGGTAATGAATGTAAGAGGTGTGATAGTTACAATCACAGCTGTTTCCTTATGTCTTGCGTTGCTGGTTTTTGGTGAGCAATACCATGTCTTCCCGAGTCAAACTCACGCTAGAAGCTGGGTGGATTTATTAGTCGTTCTTTCAGTATTATTAATTCATGTTTTTATGACATTCAGTTTCTCAGGAGTCACGAGAGATAGTCTGAAAAAAGTTCAAATGGAACTCGAAAATCAAAGATTACTTAAAGATGAGATTGCCGAAAATTTAACTGAGAAAACAGAATTATTGCGACTAGTTCATCACCGAGTGAAGAATAACTTGCTACTCGTGAATAGCTTAATCGAGCTTGAAGCGTATGAGCGTCCGGCAATGAAAAGCCACTTGAAAGAAGTTACTGATAGTATATATACAATTGCTAGAGCACATGACCCTCTGTATCATACAGATGACTATAAACAGGTTTCTATCAAACCGTATTTAGAAAAATCCTTGGCTTCTTTTGTGCAATCACATACTATCAAAGGTCTCGAAATTCATCTAGAGGATTGCTTAATATTCCACGAAAAAGCGCTTTTACTCGGAATTATTCTTCAAAAATCAATGTCAGCAATTGACCGCCTGGAATCGATGATTTTAGAGATAGAACTAAAGTATAATGATGATCTGCTACAGCTCAAATTAAGCTCACTAAATCAAAAACCTTTTAAGTTTAGCGACAAGTCCCTTATACAATTGCTGATTAAACAAATAGGAGGAACAGTTGAGATAAATTCCAATGGATTGATCGCACGAATTAGCTTGTAAGATAAAATTTATCCTAGCTTGCTGAAATCCTTTACGTCTGCATCAGTTTTTAGAATGCGTTGGAAAATGGCGTTAAGATCGTCAAAATCCCAAGGCTTGGTAACGAAATCATGAATCCCGAAATCGCCTATGGTTTCGTACAAGTCCGCTCGTTTAATAAACCCACTAAGGATCATTCTTTTAATCTCGGGTTTAAAGCTAAATACGTCCTTTAGTAACTCCACCCCTGACATATGTGGCATCCTATGGTCCGTAACGATGAGATCAATTTTTTCTTTTTTTATGACTTCAAGAGCTTCATGTGGCCCTAACGCAGTATGAACATTGTAAAGCCTTCTGAAAGTAGACTTAAACCCTCTTAAATTGGGCATCTCATCATCCACATAAAGGATGGTGTATTCTTTATCCACTTTTGCTGCTTGTCTTGCAGCTCTCCTTGCGGCTCTTCTTTCTGCTCGTTCTTCTGCTGTCAGTGTTTCCATAGGCACAAAATCTTGATTAACAAAAATACAAGAAATACCGAGGATTCGGTATCTATTTTTTCGTAGGTAAAATACTTATTACACTAAAAGTGCGAAACAATTCGAAATTAAATAAACTGAAAAGGACCAACCTTATTGGACTAATTTTAAGGTGAAACTAAAAACGGTACCTTTTCCATCAGGATTGTCGGCCACTGTCAATGTCCCCTCATTTTGTGTGATGAGGTCATTACAGATAAATAAACCAACCCCGGAGCTCTTCTCATTCTCTGTTCCTGGCCTCTTGTTATCCTTCTTCATTTCAAATAGATTTTCCTTCATTTCAGGCGGAATACCTATTCCAGTATCTATGAAATCGATTAGAATATCATTAGATCTCTTTTCAACCTTTACTTTCACTTCACCATTTTTCTCAGTGAACTTCACTCCGTTTGAAATCAAATTTCTCATCACAACCTTCAGTGCGTTCCTATCGAATTTACAAATGACATCCACGTCTCCAACTACACTGAATTGCAGTTCTTTAGCTTCAATATTTGGTGTAAGTTGATTGACAACAGGATCTATGATTTCTTTGAGTAGAATGTCTTCTTGCTCTATTCGCTTATTTTGAGAGGCAGCATGTCCCCATTCCATTAACTCATCGAGCATCTGAATTGTATGATCAACCCCCTTATCGATGGTCACCATAAAATCTTTTATTTGTTCAATTCCAACCTGATCTTCACGTGTAAGCGTAATCACGCTTTTCAGATTACTCATTGGGCCCCGAATATCATGGCTTACTATTCTTATAAGGGTATCCCTCAAAAGACTTGCTCTAGAAATTTCAGATGTTTTTTCATCTACCCTCTTTTCTAGATCTTTATTGAGCTCTTGATTTTCCTTGAACGAACTTGCAAATATTTCAGAAAGAGCGATCGATTGGAAAAAAATAAATATTACAAATCCAGTATTAACCAGATTCGGTCCGGCATTGATAAATATGATTCCAGATATTTTAAGTAACTCCGCTATTACAAACAAAAAACAGAGTACTGTTCCTGTCAGCACGTACATAGCTCCTACTTTATTCTCTTTGACAGCCTTCACAAGAATTATATACATCAATACATATGCAGAGAGAATTACAATTTGATAATAACCTAGGGTATGATAAAAGAAACTATACGGTGTTACCAATACAGTCAAAAGAAATAAACCTGCTATTGCAACAAAACCTTTTACATACTTTTTCAGCCATCCAATTGGATATAGGGCCATACTAAAAAGCACAGAAAGTGGAGAACCGATATAGCTGCTGAAGTACTCAATCTTTCTACCAATTTCAAGCGATAAGTCTGGAAAGAATGAATAGAATACCATCGATCCATCATCTACGAGTGTTGCTCTTAGAAAAATAAAAAAAGAGAGCAGCCCTAGATACAGGTAGTACTTTCGTCTAACCTGTAGATATAGGACTAGATTGTAGGCAGCAAAAATTGCGATACTACCGATCTCCATCAATTCTATCTGATACTGCATAAAACTATTTTAAGCTAAGTTGTAAGTAATTAAAGAATCTGCTCGAATATTGTCAATAGGCCGTCGTAAATTTTCGACCATTCGTTATGATATCTACATATTTCTATATCTTTAGCTAAACTGAAATATTCATATTTATGTCAATGTACTGTCTCGCCTGGAAATACAACGTGCCTTCAAATCAAGCGAAGTTTGAAGAAGAATATGGCCGTAATGGGGGCTGGTTTAAGTTTTTTGAGTCTTCAGATGATTATCTGGG
>CAZWLS010000199.1:0-7849 GCA_964634415.1 uncultured Roseivirgaceae bacterium
TATTTCCTCCCCAAATTTGATAATAGTGGCGAACTGCTTCGGCAACCCCATACCCTGTTATCATATCAGCTACCACATATTTCTTTGGTGAATTTGGGATGTACTCTTGATCCTCAAGAACTTTTGATACACCCTGCCTTAGACGACCTAGCATGTGGATTTTTTTCGGCTTTCTAGGGTTGAAATGACCATTAACTATACCTTCTTGTGGATGCCATAGTCCAAAATCTTCAGTAATAGGAATTACTTCATGAATTTCATCAACATTTAAATCTCCTCCAGTTCCGTAATAGTTTTTTAGTAATGGATAAACTGCATGGTACCATCTCTTCAGAACTCCTTCTTTGCGTGGATCGGTTGGATCAAAGTTTATTCCTGATTTAGCGCCACCTATCTGAGGACCAGATACTGTGAATTTGATCTCCATTGTCTTAGCTAAGGACTCTACTTCTCTTTTATCTAATCCCACTCTCATACGTGTTCCGCCGCCTGCAGCACCGCCTCTAAGTGAGTTGATTACTACCCATCCTTTCGCTTCAGTTTCAGCATCAGACCATTCAAATACAATCTCTGGGGTTTTTTCTTCGAATTTCTTTAGGAGTTCTTTCATCTGTCGTTCAATATTTTGAGGGCGCAAATCTAATCATTCGGGAAGATGAATCACACCCGATGAGCTGTCTTTACTTGAACCGGTCACAGACGAGAGCACGTTTATTTCATTTCTCAATCGTTTGAGAGCTAGAAAGGCAAATATCAATGATTCTTTAAATGAAATTTGTTTGGGGCAAGGCACGTCCAATTCCATTGTCTCATCAAGACGGTTGGTGATTTGCTCTATTAGATAATTATTCAAAGCTCCTCCTCCAGTTACTAATACCTTACCGCAGGAATTTGGTATTGATTCAGCTATTTGCTCAGCAATTATCCTTGAATAGGTGTTTAGCCCATCATGTGGTTCAATATTATTTAAGAGCTCGTGACTTATATAATTATTTGGCAATGATTTAGGAGGAGGTTCATTAAAGAAAGGAAGTGACAAAATCGAAGTATGTAAAGGTTGATTAAATGAGCCTTTTTTAGCAAATCTTCCTCCTTCGTCGAATTCGAATCCTAATTTCTCTGCAAAAAAATTCAAGACTTGATTGCATGGGCAGATATCCCAAGCGGTCATATTTTTTCTAACGGAAATATTGGCTATTCCGCCTAAGTTTAAACAAGCATCATATTGCTTGAATAAAATAAAATCTCCTATGGGGACTAGCGGCGCACCCTGGCCTCCTAGCTCAACATCTTGTGTTCGAAATTCAGTTACAGTCGGAATTCCTGTTCTTTTTGCAATTACATCCCCCTTACCAAGTTGCCAACTAATTGCATTGGATGGTTCATGGATAAGCGTATGGCCATGGATCCCAAGTAAATCTATTTCTTCTATGTTTTCTTTAAATAGATTTATTGTCTGGGCTATCCATTCGCCAAATTCTAAATCCAATTGGTGTTGACTTTCACTTGACTCTTCCGTTGCATTCTTAAGTTTGGAGTATAGTTCTTCAGGATAACTGTAAGTTTTGCAATTTTCTAACTGAAATGTCCAAACATTATCTTCTTTAAAAAAGATGACATGTGAAAGATCGAGTCCATCCATAGAAGAGCCGGCCATACCTCCTATTACGGAATAAGTTGTTTTCTTTTGTGGAGCCATGAATAATAAGTTGGAAGTAATATTAGTTGATATTGGCAATAGCTCAATCAAAACTACAGAAGTGATTGATGGGGAATTTCAGGACACCTTATTCTGGGATGAGTTGGATTCCGTATTAAGCAAATACGAGGGTGTTCCGATGATGATTTCTTCGGTAAAGAAATTAGATAGTAGCAGATTTAACAATGGAGATATCACGATCCTCACTCACAAGACTAATTTGCCAATCAAGATCGATTATAATACGCCAGAAACATTAGGAGCTGATCGTATAGCTGCGGCCGTGGGGGCGAACGTATTATTTCCTGATCAAGATAATTTGGTAATCGATTTAGGCACTTGTATTACCATGGATTTGGTAGATAAAAACCAAATATTTTGTGGTGGAATTATATCCCCAGGCCTTACTATGAGGATGAAGGCAATGGCTGGTTATACGGATCAGCTTCCAGACATTTCGGAAGAATGGAGACATATAAATTCTGGAGAACTTGGAAAAACCACAAAAGAGTGTCTTTTTAGTGGGTCATTTCATGGAATCATTCATGAAATAAATGGCGTTTTACGGACACTAGAGAGCGATTTCACAAGTCTTAACACGATATTAACAGGAGGAGACGCTCATTTCTTTGAATCCAACCTAAAAGCTCACATCTTTGTCGGCTCAAAAATTGTGCAGACGGGTCTGTATAGTATCTGGAAGTTTCAATAGTCACTTTATTTGATAGCAAAAGCAGATATCAAATAAAGGATGGAAAGATTTTTGATGTTCTCAGATACATGGTTTTAATACAGCAGTTGAAAAGTTGGAAACACGCATGAAAAGGATTTTAACAGGACTTGCCTGTTTATTTGTTTTAATACAGTTTGCCCATAGTCAATCAATCTACTCATTTCAAGGATTAGGTAGTTTGAATCATCAAGGTATGCCTAATAATTTAGGTATGGGCGAAATCGGTATTGGTGCACCAACTGTTTGGCACATTAATACCCAAAATCCAGCCAATCTTGTTTATAACACCTTTAGTACTTTTCAGTTGGGTGTTGAAGTAGACAGGAGAAGTTTTACTGGTGATGATATTTCAGGGACAGCTGCAGATGGCGGACTTAGGTTTCTAGGATTTGCATTTCCTATAATGCCGGGTAAATGGTCCTCATCGTTAGCGATTTTGCCGCTTAGTTCTGTAAGCTACAATACGTTCGCTCAGGGCGATGTCGATAATACTGGAGGTACTGTTGCTCAAACTTCCAACAATAGAGGAGAAGGAGGACTTACCAATTTAATTTGGGGAAACGGCTTTAATATTAAAAATGTTCAAGTAGGTGTAAAATTCATCTACACTTTTGGATCTATAGAAAAAACCTCAACTTTTTCTATCGGTGGCGTTGATGTCCCTACCACTAATGGATCATTTGAGGAGTTGCAATCGTACTCAGATGTAAACTTCCAGTTCGGTTTAGGCTACAGACATAAGTTTTCTGATACAAAATTTCTAAATTTTGGATTTATCTACTCACCGAACAGCTCACTTAACGGAACTTCAGAGTTGTCTTTGACAAGATTATCTATTACTGGAGCAGAGCAAGATACTGTCAATTTAGGTTCTGAAAACATAGAGTTTGATTTACCGACAACAGTGGGATTTGGAATGTCTTATGAAAAAGCTACTCATTATAAAATTGGATTTGATATTGAATCTGCCTTGTGGAGTAGTGCCGGAAATGCAACCACTGATTATAATAATTCATTCAAGTTTGCCTTCGGAGGCTCTTGGACACCGGACTATGATAACGTGAGTAGTTTCTGGAAAAGAGCCAAATATTCTGCCGGGTTTAACTATCACAAACTTCCATACATCGTAAATAATCAGGCGCTTATTGATTTTGGTATTAATTTTGGGGCCTCATTACCAGTAAATGGCTATTCAAGTTTAGATCTTGCTTTTAAATGGGGTCAACTTGGGGAGACAACAAACGGATTAATTAAGGAAACCTATTACAAAGTTGTTTTAGGGGCGACCATCAATGATAGGTGGTTCATAAAAAGAAAATATGACTAGCAAATAGTGAGTTATGAAGACGATTACTAATATACTTGGAGCAGCATTTTTTCTGACTTTTGCCGTAGGCGCAAATGCTCAGGAATGGAACTGGGGTGATCAGGTTGACACTGCTAAGGAAAAAAATGTAGTATACACCGATGCCTACAAGGCAAAGAACTATGAGGCAGCAATAGAACCATTGCAATGGCTGCTAACTAACACGCCAGATCTTAACCCTTCTATTTATATCAACGGGGTAAAGATTTATGAAGCATTGGCAAAAAAAGAAGCTGATGCTGTAAAAAAGAAAGAATACGTTGAAACGGGTCTGGCTTTATTCGATAAAAGAGCTGAGATATATCCAGGCGATGAAGCCGATATAGTTGAAAGAAAAGCGATTTTCGGTTATTCATTTTACAAAAAGGAGAAGGATGAGTACTTCCGAATTCTTGAGACGTTCCAAAAGTCATTTGAGTTAAATGGTGCTGAGATGAATAGAGGAGCTCTTGTGGCATACATGGATATGACATACAAGAATTATCTGTATAAGAGACTAACCGATGAGCAAGTGATTGATACTTACTCTGCAATTTCGGAAGCTCTTGCAGAGCAGAGAAAAAATGCAGGAGATACTGAGAGAAAGAAAATTGATGGTTCTTCTGACTTGGTAGATAGGTTATTAACTGCGACAAAAGTTGAAATCAGCTGTGAATTCGTTGAAGAAAAATTAGGGCCAAAGCTTCAAAATGAGAATGATGTAAACATGGCTAAGCAAATCTTCAGATTAATGCTTAAAGGCAAATGTCTTGATAGTCCATTGGCTTTAAAAGCGGCCGGAATAATCCAAGGCGATGAGCCTACATATGGAGTAGCTAAGTTCTTAGCACAGAAGAACGGGCAAGATGGCAACGACGCTCAGGCAGTTGAGTTTTTTAAAGAAGCAGCCGGCTTAACTGATGATAATGCAGAAAAAGCTGAAATGTACGTAAACATCGCTCGTATTCAAATGAAGAATGGGCAGAAGTCTACTGCAAGAAGCAGTGCTAGAAGAGCGCTTTCATTTGACCCATCTTATAAAGATGCTTATAAGCTAATCGGTGACTTATACATGGGAAGCTTCGACGATTGTAAAGGTGAGAAAAGTGTAGTTCAAGATAGAGCAGTTTTCATAGCAGCGTATAATGAATATAAGAAAGCCGGAAACAGTGCAGCAATGTCTGCAGCTAAAGCTCAATTTCCTTCAATTGAAGACATCTTCAACGAAGGAAAGCAAGAGGGAGAATCTTTAACTATTGGATGTTGGATTAACGTTACTGTAGCTCTTGAGCGACGACCTGCAAACTAATATTACAAAAAGTAAGAACTTCAATGCGGCCTGGAATTGTCTTCCGGGCCGCTTTTTGGTTTTGGGCCTGTGGCTACTTTCATTGTCATGCAATCAACGTAAAGAATTGATCGACTTGCCTTTATACGAGGGACCACTTTCTTCTATGGACAGTGCTGTAACTCAAATGAGTGATTCGGGTATCGTTGTAATGCAACTAGAAACTGCACTTCAAAATAATTTTGAAAATGGTGATCGAGAATGGCCTCAGGGATTTTACATTGAATGGTACAATAGTCGACGCCAAGTGACAAGTTACTTTTCTGCCAAGTACGTCTATTTTACTAAGGCAGAAAATTTATACAGGGCAGAAGGTGATGTTGTCGTAAAAAGTTTAGTCAACAAAGATGAACTGAATACAGAGGAACTCTTTTGGAATCAGGCCGAGGAAAAGTTCTATACAGATAAATTTGTAACAATAAACTCTGAGGACGAAGTCCACACTGGAGAGGGTATGGAATCAAATCAGGACTTTACTGAATATCGAATATTGAAACCAAATGGCACCTTTACATTAGAAGATGATCCAAATCGGCCAGCGCAACGAAGTGTTCCACTCATACCAGTAGAAAAAAATCAATGAAGCTTTTAGACATCATTCTGTTCGTTTTGGTGTTTTGTACCTTCATAATTGGGGTAGATCAGGCAATAGTTTTAGGGCTAGCAGAATCCTATTGGATTTTTATGTTTAGCGTCGCACTCTTATTTTTATATGGATATCGCAAAGGTCAACGTCAGGCACGCGAAAAAGAGGCCTTAAAGTCCTCAAAAAAACCAAAGAAAAAGAAAAAATAGCATGGATGATCCATTCCCCTATTTGATCATACTCATTTGTTTACTGTTTTCGGCTTTTTTTTCTGGAATGGAAATAGCCTTCGTATCAGCGGATAAGCTGCATATAGAGGTGCTGAAAAAGAAGGGAAATTTTGCAGGACGTGTTTTAGCTCTATTTACTGGGAATCAGTCGCAATTTTTGGCGACCATGCTGGTTGGAAATAACATTGCTCTAGTGCTCTATGGTATTTATATGGCCGGACTTCTTGAGCCAATTATCATATCCTTCTTAACTCCGACATTGGCTACTGGGGTAGTTGTACTCATCATTCAATCTTTACTCTCAACAGCATTAGTATTATTAACTGCAGAATTTCTTCCAAAGAGTCTGTTCCTAATTAATCCGGATTTTTCTCTTAGGTTGTTTGCGCTGCCAATGGGTTTGATTTACGTGTTAATATTCCCGGCGGTATTTCTGGTTGTGAAAATATCCGCAATGTTCATTTGGATGTTTGGATATCGCTTAGCTGATGAAAAACCTGTATTTGGTCTTACTGATCTGAACAATTACATCAAGAATAATATATTAAATATTAATGATGAGGAAGAGGCTGAAATTGATGCTAAGATTTTCAACAATGCGATTGAGTTTAAAACTATCAAGGTCCGAGAGTGTATGATTCCGAGGACTGAGATAATCGCTGTGGATGTGACAGATCCAATAGAGGAGCTGAGAGATAACTTCGTTGAAAGTGGCCATTCAAAGATTCTCGTTTATAAGGAAACCATTGATGAGGTAATCGGGTATTGCCATGTTCTAGAATTATTTAAGAAACCGGAGGACATAAAATCAATTTTGACTGAGATTCCCATTGTACCTGAAACTATGCTTGCCAATGAATTGCTGATTCAATTCATTACGGAAAGAAAAAGCTTGGCAATTGTAGTTGATGAATATGGAGGAACATCTGGCTTGGTAAGTATTGAAGATGTAATAGAAGAGATCTTTGGAGAGATAAGAGATGAACATGATGACGAATATCTTACGGAGCAGAAGTTGGATGAGCAGAATTTCATTTTTAGTGCTCGACACGAAATCGACTACTTAAATGACAAGTATGAACTTTCACTACCAGAAGGTGAATATGATACCTTAGGGGGATTAATTTTTGAATTCCATGAGGACATTCCTGAGGTCAATGAGGTCATTGAGGTAGACCAATTTGTGTTCACCATTTTCACTATGGAAGAGAATAGAATAGATAAGGTAAAGCTGACCAGAATTACCACCGAAGAGCTCGTTTAGATGAAGGCCTTCTATGCTTTCTTTAAAATTATAATGAAGTTCTCGCTTCGCTTTTATTTCCATAAAGTCAAAATCGAAGGAGCTGACAGCGTTCCCAAGAATACACCACTGATTGTTACGCCCAATCATCAAAATGCATTTCTTGATGCACTATTAGTTGGAGCATTTATCCCAATACCACTTCATTATCTAGCAAGACAAGATGTGTTTAATAAGTGGACTAAACCTATTCTCTCGATGTTGCAAATGATTCCAATTTATCGAATTAGAGACGGGTACTCGAAGCTTTCTTTGAATGACTCAATTTTTGAGAGCTGTTTTGAGCTCTTTCGAAGCAAAGAATCTGTTTTGATCTTTGCGGAAGGAAACCATGGTAGGTATCATTTTCTACGGCCACTTACAAAAGGCGCTGCGAGGCTTTCACTTCAAGCTCAATCAAGGTTAACTGAAGACCTGATGATCCTACCTGTGGGGTTAAATTACTTTGATCATCAGTCGCCAAAATCAACGGTCATTATAAAATTTGGTGATCCAATTCCTGTAAAAGACTATTTGGAAATCTACGAAGAAAATCAAGCCAAAGGACTTATTGATTTGAGAGATAGAATAAGTGATGGAATGAAAAATACCTTGGTAATTGCTGA
>CAZWLS010000200.1:0-7821 GCA_964634415.1 uncultured Roseivirgaceae bacterium
GTTTACCCTTGGGGAAAAAATGTCCAATGCCTTTGATGAAGCATTTGACTCTCACAATAAAGTGATCATCATTGGCAGCGACTGCTACGATCTTTCTTCCAAGGTCATCAATACAGCTTTTGAGTTGTTAGAGGAAAACGATGTGGTGGTTGGGCCTGCAAAAGATGGAGGATACTACCTTCTTGGGATGAACGAATTCTTTCCACAACTTTTTCAAGATAAAGAGTACAGCACAGACACTGTGCTTAAAGAGTTGTTGGAAGAAGCAGAAGAATTAGAGCTTTCCGTTTATCAGCTCCCGACATTGAGTGACATAGATACTTTTGAAGATCTGAAAGAAACCGATATCGACTGGGAGAACCTGGGTGAAGATGCTGTCGGCGAAGATGAAGGAGAGGTTTACTAACCCCTCCTCATACTCTTTATTCATATTTTAATGACTCAATCGGATTAGCTCCTGACGCTTTCCATACTTTCACACCTATAGAGGCAAGCGCTATTAGTACAGAAAGTATTCCTCCTAGCAGATATAGCCACCAGGAGATTTCGGTCTGATAGGCAAAATCCTTCATCCACGACCCAATTACGTAGTACGCAATTGGTGTAGAAACAAAAAAGGCAAAGCCGATGAGCAATAGAAATTCCTTGGATAAGATCGTTCCTATCTGGAAGATGGATGCCCCCAACACTTTCCTGATACCAAGCTCTTTGGATTTTTGAATGATGGTGAATGAGATCAGTCCAAACAGTCCCAGGCAAGAAATCATGATTGCTATTCCTGTAGCTGTGGATGCCAGCTTAGAAGCCTGACGTTCCGATTTATAAAACTGCTCGATCGTTTCATCCATAAAATAGACGGTAAGCGGATAGTCAGGATAAATCTCTGACCATTTGTCTGTAAGCTTGTCAATGGTCTGTTCTATCTGCTCGCTTTTGACTTTAATTGCAAAACATCTCATGCTATCCTCATAGCGATAAAGTAATGGCTCGATCTCATGATGGAGGGATCTGAAATGAAAGTCTTCGACAATTCCAACTACGGTATGTATATCTGAATTGTATTCAAAAGTAGCCCCTACAGCTTCCCTCGGGTCATTATAGCCCAAATCATTCATGAATCGCTCATTGATGATCAACTCGGGCAGTGTATCATTAGGAATTAAGTTTCTTCCGGCCAGAAGTTCGATATCATAAAATTTCATGTAGTTGATATCGCCGGACTTCTGATGCGCACTTGTTACCACCTCTCCATTTTCTGAATCATATTTTACAGTAGACGTGGAATAGCCATTGGCTGCCGGAGGGCTGCCCTGTCTTATGTAGTCGCTTACTTCAGGAAGCTCATTCAAGTAATTCTCCATGACTATTGATTTCGCATACTTTTCATAGTACGGAGAGTAGAAGTACATTACTTCGTCCTCCTTAAATCCTAAGTCCTTGTCCAGCATATATGATATTTGCCAGGATATAGCTAGTGTTCCTACAATGAGCAACTGCGAAAAAAGGAACTGAAATAGGATAAGTGCTTTTCTGATCATCGAACCGCCTGGGTTTTTGGAGCTCGCACCAGGACTTAAAGCTCGTACTGGCTTGAAAGAAGAAATGACCAAAGAAGGATAGATACCGGCAATGAATCCTACTATAAGGATTAGCGCTATAATGACCAACCAAAAAATAGGACTATCATAGTCCAATGCCACACCTGTAGGAATAAATTCTTCAAAGAAGACAAATGAATAATGAGCCAATGGAATGGCCAAAATCACAGCAAAAAACGAGATCATCATACTCTCAGTTAGAAAACGCCCGATTAGCTGTTTCTTGGGACTCCCTAGTACTTTTCTTACCCCTACTTCTTTCGACTTGTAGGATGATTGAGCCGTTTCAAGGTTCACGAAGTTGAAAATCGCGATTAGTAAGATGGCAAATGCAACGCCTCCAAGGATCGTTAGCGTCTGAAGATGAGCTGCACTTCTTGAGCTGTTAAAAATTCCAATTTCCGTATTAAAATGCATATCGCTCAAAGGCTGAAGCTCATAGTGTTGAACCCAATCAGAATCTTCTGTTTGCTCCACCACCTTTTTATCTACCTCCTCAAGTTGTAGGATAATATCTACCTCACGAACGTTGTTTGAAGTCTTGACCCATAGTTGGGAAGAACTGTTTGTATTCCCCCACTCGCCATCAAATCGATCTTTTAACCAAGTGGCCTCAATGGTTGGAAATGAAATGATATCTGTAAATATAAAATCCGTGTTGTAGTTCGGTTGCTTGACAATTCCAGAAACAGAAAGTTCTAATGAATCTCTGTAAATGACCTTGCGATCAATCATATCCAACCAATCGATGTTGCCGAAATATTTTTGTGCCTGCACATCAGTTAGCACCACCCTATGTGGCACACTGAGCGCTTCGTCTTTGCTCCCTGCAAGCCACTCGTATTGATTGATCACACCAAAATATGAGCTGCCAGCAACAATAAGGTCACTTTGCCTTTCAAAATCCTTTATTTCATCGCCATCCGGAACTTCCACATTGGCTGAGAAGGTGTGGAAATACGAAACAGCCTCTAAACCTGAAAATGTTTCCTCAACGAAAGGTCCAATTTTTAAACTTACACCTTTGTTAATGGACGTAAAAGAGCCGGTAAAAGAGGTGAAGATTCGATAAACCCTTTCTTTCTCAGGAATCTGAGTGTTAAAGCTAAATTCAAACCGGACAATACTGAGTATGGCCAAGAATGCGCCAACCCCAATCGCCAACCCTAGTACGTTGATGCTTGCGGTCGTCTTGTTCTTCAGTAGGTTTCGCCAGGCTATTACTAGATTATGCCTCATGAATGCGATGGAAGTGTTTACCCTGTTATCTTTCATTTTAGTCCTTTTTAATGCGTATGATCGAAAAGTTCGAATGACGATCCACCAATAGAAAACCGACGAGAATCTTGCTCCTCGCTCTTCTACAAATTCCTGATAGACTTCATATAAATCTCCTTCTAACTCTTCCAGGCGCTCTTCTGAGCAATAGAAGCGTAGGAGTTTCAACGGAAGTTTAGGTGGTTGATGCGAACTCATCTTAGATTTTCCAATGCGATTTTTGGTATCTGATTTCTCATTCTGTTTCGGAGCTCATTGGCAGTCTCCAAAGCAATTTTTCCCGACTGGGATATGGTGAAAATACGCTTACGCTTGCCTCCCCGCTCGTTGGACATCTCTCCCATCCGCGAATTCAATAGTCCTTTTTCTTCCAAGCGATATACCGCAGCATGAACCGAACTGATACTGACCTTACGATCCGTCTGTTTGTTTAATTCACGCTGGATAGCCACACTGTATGCATTGTCATACAAGATGCCTACCGTTAGCAATACGAGCTCTTCAAACTCTCCCAGATTGGTACCTTTCATTTTCTGAAATATTAATTTCGTAAATGTAAGTATTATACATCAAAAATGAATTTTGGTTACAAATCGGTTAAAAAAAATTAGAAGTATTGACCTATTCCAAGCACAAATCCATTGATATTGGACTGCTGCAGATTGAACCCATAATCTACCCTGAAGATGGCGTTATAGATGTTTTTATGAATAAATCTAAGTCCTCCGCCGGCGAAAAGAACAAAATTATCCGGCTCACTAAAATCTGAAAAACTTCCACCCGGATTTCTCCAAGATCCAGCGTCTGAGAAGAGCACTCCCTGAATTGCCACCTTCTTTTTGTCTACAAATGCGTGTCGATATTCTGCGTTTAGAATGATAGCTCCGGTCCCTCTATCCACACGATTGCCCACTCCACGGATATTGAGATAGCTATCCAAAACAAATGGTGCGAAAGGGCTCTCTTCATTGGTACTTAGCCCCAAGCGTAGCCTCGCTCCAAAGTTGCCTTTTTCTCCACTTCTCCAAAATTTCTTGACGTCATTAAAGACAATGTAAAATGGAGGATCATCATCCAATGATTGTACTGTCTGAATATTTAGTTGATTATGCCAACCACTCTGGTAAAAGAAAAAGTAATTGACCCGATTCCAAACGAAAGTAGCCTTTCCAAGTAATTTCTTCTTATCAACTTTTTCGGGAGCACCTTCAATGAATCCATTGGTAAACTTTCGATAGCTCTCTGTAAAGAAAGCTCCTCCGACTTCTACCCTATCGGTAAAGTTGAAATGGCGGATAACATCTGCACCTATGGTGTAGTTTCCGTATTCATATTCGACAGTTTGGCTGTCAAAAAACAGGGGCTCTAGTGTAGCCCATTTGATGAGATTAACATTTACCCCCCAGTTTGATTGCTTGATGCGGCTAAAGGTAAAATGAGCTGCAAATGAGCTACGATCGTAATACTGATAGTAGGTAGTAAGCTTGTTGCCCCTACCTCCCAAGTTTACTTCAGATGCACCCACTTGGATCCAAAAATTCTCTTCTATTCCTCCGAAACTAAATATTGGAAGAAGTGTGAACAATTCCTGAAATTGAAAAATAACATCGACGCCAGAGGCCGTTTGCGCTACTTGAAACTTAACATCTGAAAACATCTCAAGATTGACCAATCGCTGCTGTGTCGCAAGAAGTGCCGCAGAATCGAGCTTATCACCTTCGCTAAAAGTCACAAATTGGTCAATATAGGACGCTTTGGTTTTTTTGAGGCCCTTATACTGAATGGATGACACCTGCTGCGTAAAACACAGGTGGCTTAAACTAAATATGCATACAATCAGTAGGAGTCTCTTCACTTTTGGCGTATCACACGGATACCCAAATTTATGGTTTCTCCTGCACCTGCGCCTTCACTTCCTAGCCAAAAATTGGTGTAAAGGAATTCTAATTCGATGAAATTAGGCACAAGTTGGTATTTTGTCCCCAATCCTGATTGTACGAAATACGAGAAAAAGGCTTCGCCGCTTTGATTTTGATCGTTGTAGTGTGTTGGAAAGTACTCAGACATCGCATACACAGTCCAACGTGTATTCGGAAAGTAACTAAAGAACACGCTCGTTTGAGTTTGCAGGTAGTTATTCTCTCTAAAGGAGTCTCTCGTAAAGTTGTACCAAAACGCCTGTTGGAAGAAAAGCTGCGTTTTCTCGCTTAGTGGTAAATCATAAAAAACTTGGTTAAGCCACAAGCTGCCATCAGGGTGAAGAAACGCATCGGAGTTTTCGCGATTTTCCAGATCATCCGCTAGTGGAAAAAGGAAAGTCGACTGTATCGATAGTCTTTTGATATTGTTGAATGGAGCAATCTTGATTTTAGGACCAAAACCTACGACAGCCGTTCTAGAGCCTTCAGCGTCGCTTGTGTTTACATTTTTTACCCATACATCTACACCAACATTTATTTTATCATTTACTCCGTAAAGGAATTGATTAATGGAAGTGAAGTAATTCTCTCGTCTTCCGTTGTCTCTTTTTCCACCACCGGAATCAAACGATTTGGTTTGTGTGTAAAGGTTTTGAAAACTCTTGTACTCCCAGTCTCCCTTCTTGAAAAGAATGGAAGGAGTGTAGTTCTGTAAGTTATCCTGAGCAGAACCTACAAAAAGGGCTGCCATCAAAAATAGAAATAGAATGATCCGCATTGTCTTTAATTTTCATCAAAGAACGTAGAATCAGCGCCAACAGAGGGTCAAATAACAGACAAATCACGTATTGTGATGAATAATTTAACCCCCTGTGATAAATCAGCTCAATTTTTCGAGATCTCTAATCAAAATTCTTCGACGATCGAAGTTGATCAGGTTCTTTTCGCGAAGCTCATTCATCACGGTTGTTACTGTTTGTCTGGAAGTTCCGGTCAATGAAGCGATATCCTTGTGAGTCAAGTGATTTTTGATCATCATCTCAAATCCTACTTTTTGACCTTTCTCTTCAGCCATCTCTTTCAAAAAATCTACGATGCGTGTGCGTGCATCTTTGAAGACTAATGATTCAATCTTCCGCTCCATCTTTCGCAAGCGAAAGCCTACGATTTTTAGAATCTTAAGATTTAGCTCCTTATTGTCGACCATTAGGTTTTGTAGGTCTTCAATTGTCATCGAGCACACATGTGTATCGTTGTCCATGGCTTGGGCAAAATCCTGGCGCTTCTCTTCGCCTGCTAACGCCAACTCTCCAAAAACTTCTCCTCTGGTCAGAATCGCTTTGACAATCTCTTTTCCATCGGGGCCATAGGTTCCGATCTTCACACGACCGCTCGATACCATGTATATGTTTTCTGATGACTGATCTTTGAAGTAAATGAAGTCATCTTTTTTATAAACACCTGGAATATGTTTGTCTTCCAGATACGGGGTTTTTTTGGGGCACAATACTTCGAAGAGATCAGTATCTTCAAAGTACCATAAATTTCTTTCGTCACTCATGTTCTTAGGATGTCTGGATTATTGCAAATTTGCAACAACCACGATTAACAACAATTATAATCAAAAAGGTCCGAGATGGATTACTTATATCTAAAAGCTCTACATATCATTTTTGTGATTACCTGGTTTGCCGGATTGTTTTACATCGTACGGTTGTTCATCTATCATACAGAAGCCTTGGAAAAGGCCGAACCCGAGAAAAGCATCCTTTCCAACCAATTGGCGATGATGAGCAAAAAGCTTTGGTACATCATCACCTGGCCATCAGCAGTGTTAACTGTCATCTTCGGTACATCTCTGATAGTAAGCGAACCTTCATGGCTAAAAATGCCATTTATGCACGTTAAATTAGGTTTTGTATTACTGCTGATCATTTATCATTTAGGATGTCACATGATTTTTCGTCAGCTACAAGCGGGCTTTGCCCGCTTTACTTCTACTCAACTGCGTGTGTACAATGAGGTAGCCACGCTGATTCTTTTTGCAGTTGTTTTTCTAATTGTATTAAAGAATTCACTCAGTTGGATATGGGGCACGATAGGTCTTATTAGCTTTGCAGTCGTGCTAATGATTGCTATAAAACTTTATAAAAAGTTTAGAAAAATGTGATATTTGACCTGCCACAATTTGAGCACTCAGCAGGTTGTTACAACAACTAAAAAATTAATGAAATACCTCTCTTTATTCCTTCCAGTTGTGATCTTATTTGCTTGCAATCAGCAACCAAAAGAAGAGCGACTCCCTTTCTTAGGAAACACCATTTACGAAGGAACCGACACCATCTACCATACGGTACAGGATTTCCAACTAGTAGATCAGGACAGCAGCATCGTGACAAATGAGACTTTCTCAAACCGCATCTATGTTGCGGACTTCTTCTTCACCTCATGTCCGACCATTTGTCCGAAGATGAAAGCACAGATGCTACGAGTATATGATAAGTATAAAGACAATGAAGAATTTGGAATTCTCTCACATACCATCGATCCAGCATACGATACGGTGGCATTGCTAAAAGATTTTGCTGACAGACTAGGTGTGAGCTCAGACACATGGAAATTTCTGACAGGTGACCAAGACTATATTTACGATTTGGCAGAAGGCAGCTACATCTCACTAGCCGATGAAGATAGTAATGCCCCTGGGGGATTTGTTCATTCTGGTGCATTTTTACTCGTAGATAAGGATCGACGCATCCGAGGATTTTACGATGGTACGGTACCCGAGCAGGTGGACGTGTTGATGTACGATATTGAAAGATTATTAAAAGAATATCAGCCGGCGGCTGAAGCCCAATAACATTTAGATATGAAGAAACTAGCCTATACCCTATTGTTCGGACTGTTTATTTCTGCTTGCGGTGGTGGAGCCGAGGAAAAGTCAGAAGAAAAACCTTCGCTAAGCTCGCGAGATGAGATCCGCCTAAAGCAATACCAGGTGCAGGGAGCTAAAATCTATGCTACCT
>CAZWLS010000201.1:0-7814 GCA_964634415.1 uncultured Roseivirgaceae bacterium
TCTTCCGCAATAATCAATAATGGTTTACCAGTTTGAGCAGTCGCTTCAAGACTTGGAAGCAATTCTTTCATGTTAGAAACCTTCCTGTCATAGATCAAGATGTAAGGGCTTTCTAACTCAGCTTCCATCTTGTCAGTATTGGTTACAAAGTATGGAGAAAGATAACCTCGGTCAAACTGCATACCTTCAACAGTTTTAACTTCAGTTTCAGTTCCTTTCGCCTCTTCAACAGTGATCACACCATCTTTCCCAACTTTTTCCATCGCATCCGCGATCATCTTTCCAATTTCAGGGTCATTATTTGCAGAAACAGATGCTACTTGAGCTATTTCATCATTAGTCTTGATGTTTTTAGACTGCTTCTGTAAGTTTTCAACAATTGCAGAAACTGCTTTGTCGATTCCTCTCTTAAGATCCATTGGATTAGCGCCCGCAGCAACATTCTTAATGCCATGTCCGAAAATAGCTTGAGTAAGAACTGTTGCAGTAGTAGTACCATCACCTGCGTCATCTGCAGTTTTCGAAGCTACTTCTTTAACTAGCTGTGCTCCCATATTTTCAATAGGCTCCTTAAGCTCAATCTCTTTTGCTACAGACACTCCATCTTTTGTTACGTTAGGAGCTCCGAATTTCTTGTCAAGGATTACGTTTCTTCCTTTAGGACCAAGTGTAACTTTTACCGCATCTGCTAGCACATCTACACCTTTCTTGATGCTGTCTCTAGCGTCGGTATTAAAGAATATATCTTTTGCCATTACTTTATTGATTTTTTCAGTTTGTTGATTAATTATACTATTCCGTAAATATCAGATTCTTTCATTATCAAGAACTCTTTGCCATCTATGGTAACCTCAGTACCAGAGTACTTACCGTACAATACTTGATCACCAACTTTTACATTGATAGGCTCATCTTTCTTACCTGTACCGATAGCGACAATTTGTCCTTTCTGTGGTTTTTCCTTAGCAGTATCAGGAATGATAATACCTGATGCCGTTTTTTCTTCAGCCGCAGCAGGCTCTACTAGAACTCTGTCAGCAAGAGGTTTGAAATTTACTTTAGACATGTTATTTAAACGTTTAAGTTTATTGGAATTTCTTTTTGCAATTCTTCTTAACATTTAATGTGCCAATACCTTAATGTCAGGTTATTGATAGGTACCTATGACAATTTTGCAGACATAATGTCAATATTCCTCTAAATGCGTTTTAAGACTTTGACAAAGTGACATTTGCTTTTTAATTTCTAGATCAAAATTTAGTTTATGGATAGACTCAAACACGATTGGCTAACAGAAGGATTAATAGATTATGAGTACAAGAAATATGTCTTACTGGCATATTTGAAGGATATCGGAAGGCGTTTTAATAGATCCGAGTTATATCCGTTTATGTCAGATCTGATTTTTCATTATCGTAACCTTATCAAGGTAAGGGAAAGTAAAAAAATAATGTTTGAAAGCTTTCCAGAATCATTGACAGAAGCTGACTTTAATAAGTTGAAATTAACATATAGTAAGGTTGTCGATGATGACGAAGTGATGGGGCAGATTGAGGAAATCATAGCTTTTGCCATCCCAAAGATGAAAGGAATGTTGGAAGAAGGTAAAGAACTATTTGAGTTTGTAGAGGAAAATATTGAGCTAGAGCCGGTTGGAGTTTCTCCAATCTATTCAGACGAAGGATACTTATTCATAAATCAGCAATCTTCAACTGATGTTTCAATTTTCCGATATCAAATGACTTTTTTCGAGCATTCGGAAGAAAAGTTTAGAAGTATGACCACTCAGTTTTTGATGAATGAAATTCATGGAGTTAGTAAGACTTATGAGAATATTAAAATCCAGTTAACAAAACAGTTTAGTGAACTGCCTAATCCAGCTACCTATTTAGCTTTTAGTAAGTTAACGCTCCCATTGAATGAAACAGTACTTCCCGTTGCTAAACGAATGTTGATTCAACGATTGGCACTTAGTTGATTTTCTTTGATCAATTCAATTCAAATCAAAAGGTTTATTAGATAAGGTTTTAGTTTTACTCAGTTGTTTTCCAAACATAAAGTAAGCCTACCGCTCCTAAACCTGATCTATGAGAAATATTCTTTTTGCTTTACTGTGCCTCTCAATAATTTGTGCATGTACAACACCACTTGAAGTAGGTAGAAGAGGAGATTTAATGATTTTGGATGGCAGAGTTTCAAGTGAAGTAGGTATGTCGTTTGTTGAGATATATCAATTAAATGCTGATGGTTCAAGAACATCGCTAGACGGTTTTGATGTCGTATTAATAGACTCCAATAATGACGAGTTCGCCTTTAGTTCTGAGGGAGACTTATTAGATTCTTACTTACCCTTAGATTTTCAGTTTGCTGGGGAAGCCGGTGTAGGATATAAGGTGATTGCCACCCATCCGGATGGTAGAATTTTAGAATCTGCATTTGATTATTTACCACCTCGAATAGATTTTGATTTTAATATAGGTGATACGACTGTTGTGGTTGAGTCTCAGGAAAATGAACCGATCAACAGAAACGCTACAACAGCTATTGCTACACTGGCCAATGATGGTATCCCGATTTACACCAAATTAGAATTTGACTATCGCTATGAGGATTTTTTTACTCAAGATACGGTACTGATACCTAGTGAAGATTACGTTTTGTTCACTTGCAATGAAGAAAATGCTTGTAAAGATATAGTAGATGTTACCGCAGGTTTTACAACTCGTTCAGAGTGGTTTTTTATTCTTAGAAATCGGTTTTGTGATAGTCTTGCCTCTGTTACTCAAATAAATTTTGTTGAAAATTGTACACCTGCAGGTTCCATGGGTTGTTGCGAATATCGAGATCAGTGGGAAACGGTTTTTAAATTAGAATTGGAGTCTTTATCCAAAGAAACTTTTAGGTTTTGGGAGGATTTGGAAAGGCTGACAACTGGTAATGGACTCATTTTCGATACTTATCCGTTTCCACTTGAAGGTAATGTTACATGCCAAGGTTGTGAAGGTGATTTCTTTGGATTGCTTAGAGCTTCTTCAACCACTGTTAAAGAACGAATTGTAATTCTATGAGTAATGATTCCTTAGTAAGAATTAAAAGTGCTAGTTAAATTGAATAATGGTTTAGCAACATAGCATTGTTAGCTTTGAACCTGACCCTAGTATGAAGAGATTATTTATAACATTCGCTTGTTTGACGATAGGCTATGCCTATGGTCAAGTCGAAAAACCACTTTCAGATTATTTAGAGGAGCTTGAAGCTACTACTAATAAGAGTTTCTTTTATCAGAAAGAATGGATAGACTCTATTCGTGTAGAGAGCACTGACAATCAAGACTATTTAAATGTCATTAAAAATGCGCTTTCTAAATCAGGATTCCTCTTAAAAGTCCGTGAAGATCGTTACGTATTTATTTATCCAAATAAGGTCGAACTAGAAAGAAAAGAAATTATGAGGGCCAATTCTAGGGGCTCTAAAATGGTGGAAAATATCAGAATTGGCAGTCCTAGCGATTTTAACTCCGATTCTGACCATATATTAAGTGGTATAATCACAGATGACTCTGCTGATCCACTTATTGGAGTGAATATAAGTGTCGATGGTAGATTGGTTAGTAAGAGCGGAACAGACGGGAGTTATAACATAAGACTTAAATCTGGAAATTATACGGTTGAGTTTAGCTACATAGGTTTGGAAAAAGAAACTAGACTAGTGACTCTTTATTCTTCAGGAAGTTTGAGTATTTCGCTTTTTTCCGATTCCAGAATTTTGGACGAGGTAGTGGTGGAACAGGATGCATCATCAAACAATAATCTTGGTCCTGCTATAGGAATACAGAGAATTGGAATTGACAAACTGGAAAAGTTGGCCTCTGTAACTGGTGATATCGACGTTGTAAAAAGCATGACAACCTTGCCAGGCGTAACTGTTTCTGGTGAAAGCTCATCATATTTAAATATTCGAGGTGGTAGTAATGATCAAACGCTAGTCCAGATGAACAATACCACAATTTTCAATCCTGGTCATTTGCTTGGATTCTTCTCAGTTTTTAATGGAGATTTTGTTTCGGACGTTTCTATCTTAAAAGGAAATATTCCTGCTAAATATGGTATTAGAGCATCATCAGTTCTAGATGTGAAAATGAATAAGTGGGCTAAAAAGAAATGGAATGTATACGGCGGTATTGGAATTGTTAATTCTAATTTAGGTGTAAAAACCAAAGCATTTGATGATAAACTTGACATCCATGTTGGGGGAAGAATATCATATATAAATTGGATTTTAGACTTTGTTCGCGATAAAGACATTCTACAAAGTTCTGCTCAATTTGGGGATGTTAATCTATCATCAAGATATAGGATAGATGATAAAAACAGCATTTTCCTTTCTAGCTATTACGGTGAAGATTTTTTTAGATTTTCGGATAAAATCATATACAGATGGTCCACGCTAAATAATCAGCTTAAATGGACTCGAGTTTTATCTGATGATTGGATTTTAGAATCTGAAATAACCTCCAGTATCCTTAGAAATAATTCAGAAAACTTGTTGATTAATGACGAATTTGAATTTGAGAATGGAATATCTGAACTATCCTTCAAAAGTTTGTTAAGCAGCGAAAAGATCATTGCGGGGGTAGATGTAACTAAGTTTGATATCGCGCTTGGAGATGTTGTACCAACCAGTGAAAATTCTCTTGTACCCGAAAAAAGCATTGATGAAGAAGATGTTATTAATTTAGGTGTACATGCAAGCTACCTTACTAGAATATCTGATAATTTTGAAATCAGTACTGGCCTAAGGTTTAATTATTTTATGAACCTAGGAGATTCTAGAATTAACGTTTATGAAAACGGAGCACCATTTACTCAAGATAATGTCATTGGACAGGAAGTAATCGATAAAGGAGCTGTAAATTATTCTAAGTACACTTTAGAGCCGAGGATAGGTCTTGAATATAAGATCAATGATAATTCAATAAACGCAGGATATTCAAGAGTAAATCAATTTCTGCATCTCATATCAAATACGGTGCTCGTAAACCCTTCTACCGTTTGGAAATCAAGTGATAGGTTCATACCTCCCACACAGATTGATCAATTTTCAATCGGCTATACACATAACTTAATAAAAGAGGACATTTCAATATCTATTGATGGCTTTTATAAAATAATGAATGATTTGGTAGACTATAGAAACGGTGCGGAATTGGTTTTGAATGAAAACCTAGAACAAGCAACATTAAGGGGAGAGGGAGAGTCATATGGTATTGAGTTTCTTGTATCCAAAGAACAAGGATTTTTCTCTGGCATAGCTTCTTATACTTATTCAAGAACCTTCATCACTGTGGATGATGAATTGCAAGGAGTTCAAATTAATGATGGAGATCGGTATCCTTTTTATTCCGATAGGCCTCATAATTTTAAAGCTACATTGGATTTTAAGTTATCGAAAAAATGGACTCTCTCTTCAAATTTCACCTATTTAACTGGAGCTCCGATTAATGCCCCCGTTAATGTATTTGTATTAGATGGTGTTAGTGTGCCATATTTTTCTAGTAGAAATTCTAGCAGAATTCCAGACTACCATAGATTAGATCTTGTTGTGTCACTCAAAAGCAGGATTAGAAAAACTAAGAAAAATAATGATAGATGGGTATTTGCCCTTTACAATGTATATGGTAGGGATAATGTAGCAACAGTCTTCTTTTCAAGTGAAAATAACGCTCCCTCACAACCTTTTGCACTTGTAAATATTGGTAGGATGATCCCGACTATTACTTACAAGTTTGAATTCTAATTATCCATCATTCAATTACTCTAAAATGAAGAATATTACATTATTATTTACGATAATTATGATAGGGTGTAGTGAACCTTTCACGGAACTATCTAAAAATCGAGACATTTTAAATGTGGTGGATGGGAAAATTTCAAACTTACCGGGAGCCTCTTATATCAGGATTTTTGAACAAATTAATGATAGCACTCAGATTCCAATACCAAATTTAAATGTCTCTGTAATTAATGGAGATGGCGAAGCATTTCCGTTCACTTTTGAATCCAACAGATATATTCCAAGTTCAGCTGCATTTAAAGCTGATATCGGGGTTCAATACCGGTTCGAAGCTACAAATGAAAGCATAACTATTGAATCTTCATTCGATCTGGTTCCCGATTCTATACCTCTCAGCATGACAACTGTAGACACATTTATAACAATACTAACAGGCCCCCTGAATTTAGTACAAAAGGTAGATGCTGTAGCTGCTGTAGCACTAATTTCCTCTGAAGGAAATCATCGAGCGAGATTGAGATTTGAGCATTCTTACATAAATCCTCTTAATGATATGGTTGAAACAACCACATTCGATGAATATGCATTATATGCGTGTGAGAATACCTTTGATTGTAATTCATCTAGTACTCGCGTGCCGATAGGAACTACTACTCAGCGATCATGGATATTCTTAAATAGCCTAAGAATTGATTGTTTGAATACTTCAGGAGAAGTAGATATCAGCAATGGATGCGTATTTCCTTGCTGTTTGAGACGTGATGACTATCTTACTACATTTAGGGTATATGCTGAATCTATGTCACCTTCAATATTTGAGAATTGGCGCCAGATTGAGAGATTGACCAATAATAATGGATTAATATTTGATACTTTCCCATTTCCCTTAGAAGGAAATGTTACCTGCGAAGGATGTGAAAATGAAACAGTTGGCATGTTTAGAGCCGTATCAGAAACTTTCGCAACTGAAAACAGAGTCTTATGAAACAACCTATCACCTTATTTTTATTACTTTCTTTTTTCAACCTTTTTTCACAAACAAATGAGAAAGAAATAAATCAACTTTTCAAAGATTATCAATATTATAATTCGAGAGAGTTTGCATACTTAAAGCCTGATAAAAAAATCTTTTATAGTGGCGAGAGTCTTGATTTTGATGTTGCTATTTTCAATCAATATTTTTCACTATCAAATCTTAGTAGAATCATACATGTTGATCTCTTAAGCGAAAATGAAGATATAAGTAGAAAATACATTTTTAGACTTGAATCAGGAAAAGCAAAAGGTAAAATCAGCTTACCTCAAGATATTCCCTCTGGTAATTATCAATTGGTTGCCTATACACATTTCATGAGAAACCACGACCTTGAATTCTCAGCGCATAGGGTGCCAGTTTATATTCAAAATGTTCTCGACGAGTCTTCAGGTAATGTTGCAAAGGCGATTGGATATGAAAGTTATGTGAGCCGAAAAAGTCTAGAAACCAAAAACATAATTGATGTCGCAATAAAGTCCAACGCAATATCCTTGGAAATTCAGACACCTACTGATGAAGATTTTTTTGTTGTAAGTGAGGGGTTTAAATCAGTACAACTTATTGCCAAGATCAATCCTAAAGGTCCGGTTACTCAATTTGCACTACCAAGAGGTCAATTTAAAGGTGGATTTCAACGATTCATTTTGCTTAACTCTGATTTGGAAATTGTGGCAATTCGGCCGTTTTATTTGAACAGCACTAAACCAATTCTTAGAAAGAAAAATTTGGAAAATAAAGTGTCAATAGATGTTGTCGATAATCTGATAACAAAAATTCATTTAGAAGATCAATCTAATCCGATCAACAATAAATTGATATCACTGTTTAAAAGACTCTATCGAATCTATTTCAATATTCCATTGGAAGTGTCTTTAGAAGAATTAAGTTTTAATGAATTGATTGCTGATTCAACCATGACTAATTTTTCAGACTATTCTTATGAGAGATGGAATGAAATAGTTGATGGTTTGCGAAGTGATTCGAA
>CAZWLS010000202.1:0-7810 GCA_964634415.1 uncultured Roseivirgaceae bacterium
GTCCTATGACCTTAGCATACTGCGGGTCGAAACTAATGACTTTGAATTCTTTATAGAAAAGGTAGACTGTTAATAAGACAGCAACGGCTATGATGCTAAACGCCAAAAGATCCTTGCCAACTAAGGCTGCGGCTTTTCCAAACAAGAAAGTATCCAGACCACTTTGAGCTGCATTGCCCGAATGCTGGATGTAAGTCATTAGTAAAATGCCGATTCCGAAAAATACAGACAGGGAAAGGCCGGTCGCTGCATCCTCTTTGATTTTTGTGTTTTGGATGATGGCGTCCATTACCAAAATTGAAATCCATCCTGAGATAAAAGCACCGATTATTAGTAGGAAAGGATCTTTACTTCCAGAGGCTAAAAAAGAGATACAAATACCTGGAAGTACTGCATGAGATATGACATCACCAACTAAAGATTTCTTCTTGATGAAAGTGAAACATCCTACCACAGCTGAGCTTATTGAAAGTAAGATGGTACCAAATACGACGTATTTGATGTTTGGATATTCGAAAGAAAAAAACTCTATCAGTGTTTCCATTATTGCTTTTCTCTTGCTTCGAATTCACCTTTTTGAACAAGTTCACCAACCTCTGTTAGTAATGTAAGTTTACCACCATAAGTTTCTTCAAGCAGGGATGGTGTAAACACCGCATTTGTTGGCCCAGAGGCTACTAACCGTAGGTTCAGGAGGATAATCCAATCGAAGTAGTTTTCAACAGATTGAAGATCATGATGAACAACTACGATTGTTTTACCTTCTTTTGATAGATCTTGTAGGATTTTAAATATGGCTTTTTCCGTAGCGGCATCGACACCGGCAAATGGCTCATCTAAAAAGTATATGTCTGCATTTTGAGTTAGCGCGCGTGCTAAGAATACACGCTGTTGCTGGCCACCAGATAGTTGGGAAATTTGACGCTTAGCATACTTTTCCATTCCTACCATCTCTAGGGCTTTAACGGCTGCTTCTTTATCCGCTTTTCTTGGGCTCTTGAACAATCCCAAGCTAGCATACCTTCCCATGAGTACAACATCCAAGACCGAAGCAGGGAAGTCCCAGTCTACAGATTCTCTTTGAGGCACATAACTGACTTTCTTTCTTACTTCATCAAGAGACTGATCAAAAAGCTTCACATAGCCAGAGTTCATTTCAACTAAATCCATGATTGCCTTGATAAGTGTGGATTTTCCAGCCCCATTAGGGCCAATTATTCCGCATAGAGCACCCTTTGGAATCGAAAGATCTATGCCCCACAAGACTGGCTTTTTATCATAGCTTACGGTTAAGTCATGTATTTCTAGTGCCGGATTTTCTACGTGCTGAATCATTTCAAAGCATTTACAATTGTGTCAACATTTTTCGAAAACATACCGATATAGGTACCTTCTTCAGTTCCCAACTCACCCATAGCATCTGAATACAGATATCCACCAATCTTGACATCATGGCCTTTTTCTTTACATCCTGTTACTACTGCATTAATAGATTTCTCAGATACGCTTGTTTCAACAAATATTGCCTTGATATTATTTTCAATGATTAAGTCTATAAGGTCAGCAATATCTTTTAGTCCAAAATCTGCAACTGTTGAGATCCCTTGCAAACCTTCTACTTGCATTCCATAAGCATCACCAAAATAGGTAAACGCATCATGAGCCGTGATTAAAATCCGTTGGCTCTCGGGTATTTTCGCGATCTGATTTCTGATAGATTGATCTAAACTATCTAGCTGTTTAATGTATGAGCCTGTGTTAGCCTCATAGAATGGGCGATTCGTTGAATCAAGCTGAATTAAAGCATTGCTGATCTCCTTAACAGCGTATTTCCATCTTTTGATATCAAACCAAACATGTGGGTCATATGCGTCTTTATATCCAATTGCTGACTTGAGTAGTTCTTTTGGTATTGATTCGGCAGCAGCGATTGTCAATTTTTGTCTTCCTAGCTTTTTAAGAATTTCACTCATCTTACCCTCAAGTAGTATCCCATTGTAGACGATCATGTCTGCTTTATTGAATTTGGCTAAATCGCCCTGAGTGGCCTTATATAGGTGAGGGTCGACTCCAGGTCCCATAATAGCCTCTGAGGTTACTTTATCTCGAGCTATATTGATCACTGCATCATAAAGCATACCTGTTGTGGCAACTATGTGTGGCTTGCTGTTAGATTTTTCAACTTTTGAACTACAACCAAATAGTCCGATAAGTACCATTAAAGCAAAAGCGTATTTTCTCATTTTTTTTCAGTGAGTGTAATCATCAAATTTTCAGCAACTGCTTTGGATAGAAATTGCTTAGGCCCTTCATCTATAGTTATAGAAACTGAGCCATCGAAATCCATTCGCTCGAGCACATCTATTTTTGATCCCAATTTGATGCCTAATGAATCTAAGTGTTGGAGGAGCAACGTATCATCGTTATTCACTGCAACCACAATTCCTTTTGAGTGAACATTCACTTCAGCAATCGAGGCCCTACGAGTCTCTTTCATGACACCATCTTCATTCGGTATGGGATCGCCGTGTGGATCCATAGTAGGATATCCAAGAAACTTGTCTAGACGCTTGATTAAACTTGGAGATTTGATGTGTTCTAATTGTTCAGCAATCACATGAACCTCGTCCCATTTAAAGCCCAATTTATCCACTAGGAAAACTTCCCAGAGTCGATGCTTTCTCACAATGTTCAATGCAATCTTTTTTCCTGAAGGGAGTAGGGAAGCACCCTTATATTTTTGATAACCGATTAAATTCTTTTGTGCCAATCTTTTAACCATATCATTAGCCGAAGCAGGTGTGGTACTCATGCTTTCTGCAAGTGCATTTGTGTTAACACTTTCTCCGTCTTGGGAGGATAGGTGATAAATGGCTTTGAGATAGTTCTCTTCAGTAAAACTTAGTTCTGTAACCATGAAACAAAGATAATTTATTTTTAGATTAATCTAAAAATAAATTTAGAATAGCATTTTATTATTCGTTTAAAATGTTAATAATCAGATATATTGTGATTATATATTTAAACTTTTAAATGAATTGAATAGTTGTTGGCTTTCATATTCCCAAGTTGATTCGATTTGATAAGGATCTTTAAACATTGAATCGGTATTCTTAAGAGTTTCCAGGATATGTTCGCCTTCGAAATTGTCGAAATTGATTGGAATTGCTCCACCTAAAACAGAACCAGTTTTGCTCCAAAGTGTATTTTCTTGGACCAAATATGGAAGATGATATCTTGAGTATTCATAAAGTTTTGTTGGCATTTTGTCCTTGTTTACCACATTAGGTTTATAGCTAATTATGCCAAGATTAGATCTTGATATTGCATCTAGAATTAAGTCATATGGAATAGGGCTTTTCGAAATATTTAGATGAATGCTACTATTGTTTTCCTTCTGAGATTCTAACCAATTTTCTAATTTATGGTCATTGACTTGTCCGATTATTTCTAAGGTAATTTCTGTGTCCAATTCTTGTAGAATCTTGAATAAATTAATGGCTCGCCTTATTCCACCATATTCAGAAATTGTTCCAGAAAATAGCAACTTGATTGGTGTTTTCGATCGACTGGGAATGGAGTGTTCGATTGCTTTATTTTCAATAACTAATGAGTTATCGCTGACAAAATTGAGTTGAGTTTGATAGCATTTTTCTGCTAACCAAAATTGAGATATAAAGTGTCTGCTTAGATTTTCTTTAAGCCTTACAATAGCTGCTGCCATGTTTCGAACTATTGACGGATTAATTGCTGAAATATTCAAGCTGTAATTTTCTTGAACATCGTAAACGACTTTACAGCCGGATAGCAATTTGACTATAAGTGCTGTATTTAATAGTTCATGTGTAGTAACAATTAGAAGCTCTGGTTTGATTTTTAAAATCTTAAAAAGAATCAATTCTCTAATAAGGAACCTTTTAAGCCAATTTGTTCTTTTTAAACTGTGCGAGAAAAATTTGATATTGTTATCATAGGATTCTTTTTTCCCTTCATTTCCTATGATATTAACTTCATATTTATTTGTTTTCGCAATTGATTGAGAAAGCTTCCAGTAGGAACGGACGTCATCCACTGGTTTCAGTACAGAAGCAATCACAATCTTTTTCTTCATATCACTGTAAATATTAGACATTAGATGGAATTAAAAAACCTTATTGAGGAAGCATGGGAAGACCGATCGCTAGTAAATAATAAAGATGTATCAGTTGCGATTAAAACAGTTATTGAAGAACTCGATAATGGTAAGCGGAGAATAGCTGAACCTTCAGGAGATGATTGGGTGGTGAACGAATGGTTAAAAAAAGCTGTCATTCTATATTTTCCTTTAATGAAAATGCAATTGATTGAAGTTGGTCCTTTTCAATTTCATGATAAAATCAAACTTAAGTCAGGATACGATCAGCTAGGTGTTCGAGTAGTACCTCATGCGATTGCTAGATATGGGGCATTCATTCAAAAAAACACCGTTTTGATGCCGAGCTATGTGAATATTGGCGCTTATGTTGATGAAGGGACTATGGTCGATACTTGGGCTACAGTAGGAAGCTGTGCTCAGATTGGTAAAAATGTACATTTAAGTGGTGGTGTTGGGATTGGCGGAGTTTTGGAGCCTGTACAAGCAGCACCAGTTATCATAGAAGACAATGCTTTCATTGGATCTCGTTGCATAGTTGTTGAAGGAGTAAGGGTAGGTAAAGAAGCTGTATTGGGGGCAAATGTTGTACTTACTGCTAGCTCAAGAATTATAGACGTTACCGGTAACGAACCAAAAGAATACAAAGGATTTGTACCTCCAAGGTCTGTAGTTATTCCAGGAACAGTTCCAAAGAAGTTTCCTGCGGGTGAATTTCAAGTTCCATGCGCCCTGATAATCGGGACAAGAAAAGAGAGTACCGATAAAAAGACCTCATTGAACGAAGCTTTGAGAGAAAATAATGTCTCAGTATGATAGTGGCATTTTAGTTGTAGTGATGGAAAGAGTACCAACTTTTAAAGTCATGAAAACTTTTGCTTTATTGCTATTGAGCCTGGTTACCACAGCTCAAAGTACCGTAGAAGATAAGCCTGTAAGTAAAGGAGAGGAGCTTCAATTCAAGTTGACATATGGGTGGTTTACAGTAGGTAGAGGCTCTTTTAAGATTTCTGATGATTACGTATTGAAAGATGGGAAAGAGTGCATTGAAATAAATGTTCATGGGAAGACCGCAGGATTAGCTGGAGTCTTTTCTAAGGTAGACGATAGGTGGGGAGCCATTGTAGATAAAGAAACTTTTCTTCCTCACTACTCTTACAGAGACCTCTCTGAAGGTGATAAAGACCTTGACGAGAAAACCTATTTCGATTACGATTCCATGTCTATTCAAGTTGAAAGTACTTCCACCTCAAATCCTGAGTCTAATGGGACCAAGTACTTCGAGCTAGATGGAAGTAGCTATTTCGATATGATGGGTGGATTAATGTTTGCACGCAGTGTGGATTACAGGAGCATGCAAAAAGGTGATACGATACGGTTAGACGCCTTTTTTGATGAAGAGTTCTATGATTTCAAGATGATCTATCACGGAATTGAAAAGACCAGAACCAAGATTGGTAAGATCTACTGCCATAAGGTGGTTCCTATCATGGAAAAAAACAGTGTTTTTAAAGGAAAAGATCCTGTAAAATTTTGGATTTCCGCAGATGCGAATCGATTGCCTTTAAAAGTCGCGGCGAAAATGAACTTTGGTAAGGCTCAAGTTGAATTAACGTCGTATAAAAATGCTAAAAGCGGCATTGATTTTAAATAATCGATCTACTTTTGCCGACTTCATACTTACTAAATGAAACATCTAGCTATATTATTTATTCTGGTTGCTACAATAGGTTGCAACAATGAGGAGTCCATCAATGGAGATGATCTATATGATGACGGTAAATATCAGGAAGCGATTGAAGCATATACCGCATACCTTGCTACTCATCCAGATCATAAAAAAAGCATCTATAACAGAGGTAGATCTTACGAAGAGATTGGTCAGCGAAATAAAGCAATTCAAGACTATGAACAATTGCTGAAAATCGATCCTAAATACATTAATGCTTATCTAAGTTTGGCCAAGGTTTCTTATAACAATAAGGATTATAATAAAGTCCTTGTTTATACCGGAGATGCAATTGATTTAAATGAGAATTCGGCCCAAGCACACTTCCTTGCGGGAAGAGCGGAGCATCAACTGGGTTATTTTGATCAGGCTTTGGAATCTTATAATAATGCGATTACAATTAATCGAGACTTTGGTGAAGCCTATCTATACCGAGGTGCTGTAAAAGTTGGTCAAGAGAAACTTAGGTCAGCATGCGAAGATTTCAAGTTCGCAAAATCTCTGAATATCCCAGAAGCGGACAAAGCCATCAAAGACTATTGTAAATAGTCTCTAGAAAACAAATCCAGCTATTATATATAGCAGCACTGAGATTCCACCTGTAAAGAGTGCATACGGTAATTGGGTCCGTACGTGATCTATATGATCACATCCAGATGCAACTGAAGCTATAAGTGTTGTATCTGAAATAGGAGAGCAGTGATCTCCAAATACTCCACCTCCCAAGACGGCTGATATAACCAAATATATATTAGCATCTACAGCGAAACTTAGAGGTACGCCAATGGATATCATAATAGCAAAAGTACCCCAGGAGGTCCCTGTTGCAAATGCAATAAAACTGCTAATAATGAATATCAATGCAGGTGCTATTTCCGGTATTAACCAAGATGAAGTGACCCTTGATACATAAATACCGGTACCTAATTCATTACAAAGGTTGCCGATTGCGAAAGCTAGAACCATCAATACGGCCATAACTAGCATTTCATTCATGCCTTTAAAGGATTGATCAATAAAAGATTTAATAGTTAGCACCTTTTGAAAAAAGTACATTACCGCAGCTATTAAAAATGCCGTAAAACATGCATTTAATACAGCTTCTGATCCAGATCCATTACTAATACTGTTCCATGCTTTAGCCCAAAATCCACCAGGTATAGAATCATCCCACCCTCCGTAGATTAAGAAAAATGGCATGGTTAAAACCATGACAGCAATCGGTATCACCATATTAGCGGGTGATGATGTTTTCTCGTCTTCTTCAGCAACAATAGGTCCTTCATTATTAGAATGGCGATTTGCAATCTTTTTCATTTCACCGTATTCCTTACCTGAGAATGCTAGCCAGAATACGAAAATGAGAGTCAGTATAGCATAGAAATTAAAAGGAATAGAGTAGACCAATGTCTGAAAGGGATCCAATGCAGGAAAAGCTAAGAGTAATCCCATAACGTAAGCTCCCCAAGCATTGAGAGGAAACAACACGCAAGATGGTGCAGAACTTGAATCTGCTAGATAAGCAAGCTTCTCTCTCGGGATTTTATGCTTATCAAAAAGAGGTCTAAAGATTGTTCCTACAGTCAAAATCGAAATATTCGACTCTACAAAAATTAAAAATCCGGTTAGTGCAGATGTCGCTTGTATTTTGCCTTTAAAGTTCTTCTGGCCAGCCAGTCGTTTTTGAACCCAATTAATAAATCCATTGATCCCACCGGAGTATTTTATCAATTGAATCATAGCTCCGATTACCAAAGTAAGTATAATCGTTCGAGTATTTCCTTTGCTCTGAAATACGTCTACAAATGCTGTAATAGTGGACAAAAAGCCATTGAATACGTTACCGCCTTGTATGATTAAATATCCTACAAGTTGTATTTTCACTTTCACTGGGAATATTTGTAGGATATTTAAGCCATTGAATACGTTACCGCCTTGTATGATTAAAT
>CAZWLS010000203.1:0-7803 GCA_964634415.1 uncultured Roseivirgaceae bacterium
CTCAGAGATTTTCTCCATACCATACCTGTCGGTAAATACGAAGGCTCCATTAACAATCCTCAAAGCATCTGCAACTGCATCTCCTTGCCTAATTGCATATGATGTGTACTTGTTGCCGGGATTGATTTTAAATCCGGCCTCAGAGTACATCAATACTTTTCCATCTTTCGGAGTCTTCTTCACGAATTCCTCATAGGTATCAAGCATTGCCGTCTCGTCACCATAGATATCTAGATGATCCGGGTCCAATGAAGTGATAACCGTGTAGTTAGGATTCAATTGCATGAACGAGCGATCATACTCATCTGCCTCTACTACAATTGGCGCTTTGTCATTTCCGATCATCAAATTTGTGCCGGTATTGGTCATGATCCCTCCAACAAATGCAGAACAGCCCTTTCTTGATACACTGAGTAAGTGAGCAATCATTGAACTGGTAGTCGTTTTGCCGTGCGTACCAGCCACAGCTATCGTAAAATGATTATCTGTGATGATCCCTAACACTTCAGATCTTTTCTTCACATTAAATCCACTATCTCTGAAGTAGTTTAATTCTATGTGATCTATTGGAACTGCAGGCGTATACACTACTAAAGTTCCATCTTTATCCAAGAAAGTATCCGGGATCAAGTCGAGCTGATCTTCATAGTGAACATGCATACCCTCTTCAATGAGTTGCCTGGTAAGATCAGATTCCATTTTATCATAGCCCGCTACAGGTGTTTCTTTAGCATGAAACCAACGAGCTAAAGCACTCATACCGATACCACCGATACCGATAAAATAGACGCTATTTACTTCTTTTAATTCCATTAGGCCATGAGTTTAATTACTTCGTTTGCAATATCTATAGCAGCATTTTCATGCGCCATTGCGTGTATGTTTTTAGCCAGTTTCTCTTGTCGCTTTTTATCGTTTATCAATTCAATCGCCTCATCAACCAACCTTTCCATTGCTTCCTTATCTTTCACCATCTCAGCTGCATCATTTTCCACCAATGCATTAGCGTTGATTGTTTGGTGGTCTTCAGCAACATTTGGAGAAGGGACTAAAATTGAAGGCTTACCAGTCAACATTAATTCTGCAATTGAAAGTGCACCTGCTCTTGAAATGACTACATCTGCACATGCATAGGCAAAATCCATTTGTAGAATGAAATCTTTTAATATCACTCCATTTCGCTGACCTTCAGATCGCTCTTCCATTTCTACATGATAGAATCCGCCACATTGCCATATAAGCTGGATACCAGCTTTTTTAATTTTCTCTAATCCTGATATGACACTTTCATTGAGTGTTCTTGCCCCCAGGCTTCCTCCGATTACTAACAATACAGGCTTACTTCTGTCAAGTTCAAAGAACTTAAACGCTTCGTCTTTTCGATTTGGATTTAGCTTTATCGTTTGTCGAACAGGATTTCCAGTAATGACCAACTTATCAGCTGGGAAGTATTTCTCCATTCCAGCATGAGCTACACAAATCTTATTCACCTTCTTAGCCAACCACTTATTGGTCAGGCCAGCATAAGAGTTTTGCTCTTGAATTAAGGATGGAATTCCTTTCCTTGTTGCAGCTAATAGCAAAGGTCCACTTGCATACCCACCTACTCCTACGACCACATCAGGTTTAAATTTTCTTAAAAGAACATAGGAACGCATAATGCTTGAGCAGAGCTTAAAAGGAAACATTAAATTACCTGCAGTGATTTTACGTTGTATGCCGCTTATCCAAAGACCCTCGATTTCATATCCTGCAGCAGGCACTTTTTCCATCTCCATTTTCCCTTTTGCACCTACAAAAAGAATTTCCACATGCTGCAATGACTCTTTCAAAGCGTTAGCAATAGAAATAGCTGGGTAGATGTGACCACCAGTACCACCACCACTTATCATTATGCGATATGTTCTTTCCTCTTCGATTATGCTGCTTCTTTATATTGATTTCCAATTGTCCCTCCAAACCTGTCAATCTCGCCGCGACTAACACTGAGAATGATACCTAGTGCCAATCCAGCAAATAATTGAGAGGTTCCTCCCATGCTTATGAATGGAAGTGTCAATCCTGTCACAGGGCCCAATCCTACCGCTACACCCATATTCACTAAGGCCTGAACTACCAAAGCAAAACTTAGTCCTGCCGATAGTAATCCTCCATATGCACGATCGTTATCTTCTGCTGCTTTCATTCCTCGATAAAGGAGTGCGAGGTATAAAAACAGGATTGTAATACCACCTACGATTCCATATTCTTCAAGAATTATCGCATAGATAAAATCTGAATATGGATGAGGTAAAAAATTTCTTTGGTCACTTTGTCCTGGACCTTTTCCGATTACACCTCCCGATGCAATTGCTATGTATGCTTGCTTTGCTTGATAAGGAGTATCATCATTCAGGAAATCTTCAACTCTTGATATTGCTGTACCACCTCTTTGACCTACCATAAATGCAACGGAGCCAAAAGACATGCATATCACGACTAACATCGCCAAATACTTCACTGGCACTCTACCTATGAACAAGACTAACATACACGTCAAGAACAGAAGTATTGCTGATGAAAAATTGGTCAATGCAATCAAACCGCATATCAATCCAATCCAGAAAAGCATGGGTACTATGGCTTTTTGAAAGTCCTCAATTGAATTTTGGCGCTTTGCCAACATGCTTGCCAGCGTAACTATTAGTGCAAGTTTTGCTAAATCAGAAGGTTGAAATGCTTGGTTTATTACTGGAATAGTCAACCACCTAGACGCTTCATTGATATTGGTACCAAAAATCCAAGTAAACAACAATAACGGCACACACAACCAAAGTACCAATTTGGAAATCTTTGAGTAATAGCGATAGTCAATTTTATGGGCCAACCAAATAGCACCTAAACTAACTGCTACTAGAATCGAGTGCTTGATTAGGTAATATTCTGTATTACCTCCCATCATCTTGTAGGCCAAACTTCCTGTAGCACTATAGACAACCAGTATACTAAATAGTGAAAGGATTAATACAATGAACCAAATCACCGGATCACCTTTCAGGTTTCGATATGCCCAATCTTTAACTTGATTCATGCCTCTTTCGATTTTAATTCCTTATTAAGCTTACTTACCGCTCGCTTGAACTTATCTCCTCTATCTTCATAATTACTGAATAGGTCGAAGCTTGCACATGCAGGTGACAGAAGAACAACATCACCATTTTTCGCCCATTCATGAGCTTGAAAAACTGCCCTTTTCGCACTATCCACTTCAGCTATTTTGTCAATCTTACCATTGAAATATTTTACTAAAGCTTCATTGTCTTTACCCATGCAAATCAAGGCTTTCACCTTTTTCTTCACCAACTTTTCTATTTGTGAATAATCATTGCCTTTATCAATTCCTCCAGCTATCCATATGATATCACCTTTAACTCCATCTAGTGCATAAAAAACGGAATCTACGTTGGTTGCCTTAGAGTCATTAATGTAAGCTGCTCCATCAATTTCTTTCACAAACTCAAGTCTGTGAGGAGCATTTTTAAAGTTCTTTAATCCTTTAAGTACTTTCTCAATCGGTACCTCTAAACAAAGTGCACTTAAAACCGCAGCCATGCTATTCACCATATTGTGCTTGCCAATCAATGAGATTTCCGAAAGTGGAATCTGGTAGTGCTTTTCATCTTGCATGAATTGGTAATTGAAAATCAAGTGTTCATCTTTTAGATAAGCGCTTAGCTTTTCATTGTTAGAAGCACTCATTGCAAACATGCTCGCCTCGATCTTCCTTCTACTCACTTCCTCAGTAACAGGCTCTGAATCAGCACAGTAAACAAATGCTTGCTCATTTGTCAGATTCTCAATGATCTTAAACTTGGATGTAACGTACTTATTGAAATTATTCTCATATCGATCCAAGTGATCCGGAGTAATGTTTAGTAGAACTGCTACATCAGGACGGAAATTCACAATCCCATCCAATTGAAAGCTACTTACTTCCACCACGTAATAATGGAAGCCGCCTTCGGCTACTAGTGCGGCGAGACTTCTACCTATGTTGCCACCTAATGCTACTTTATATCCAGCAGTCTTCAATAAGTGATAAGTAAGAAGCGATGTTGTGGTCTTACCATTGGTACCAGTGATTGCTATCACCTTTGCTTTATCAATAAATCGATATGCAAATTCGATTTCAGAAATCACAGCTATTCCTTTTGCAACTATTTTTTGAATTAAAGGTGCCGAGTCAGGTATTCCCGGGCTTTTCACTACTAATGAAGCACTTAGTATCAGCTCTTCTGTGTGTTCACCTTCTTCAAAATCTATCTTGTGACTTTTTAAAGTCCTCCTACGTTCTGCAGCAAGACTTCCGCCATCAGACAGAAATACATCATAGCCCTTCTGCTGAGCAAGTATGGCTGCACCAACACCGCTCTCACCACCGCCTAATATGACTATGCGTTCTTTCATTATTCCTCTTCTTTTACTTTTTGTTCGATGATGTAGTCAAAGCATTTTGAGTACAAAGCAATCAGATCATAACCGTTCTTAAGGAAGTCATTGATCAGACTGATTTGCTGTTTCTTATTAGCTATTTCCAACTGATCAAGGATAAATAATACCTCGTCAGTTTCGTCCTCCAGTGCGTTCATGATTTGTCCAAATTTCGTCTCTGACGATGCCGCCAAAAGCTTTGAAAATTGGTCATCAATTTTTCGAGCACATCTGATGAGCATAGATGTAGCCTGAACCAAAGAACCCGAGGGTATTAGTTCAGAAAGCTGTACTGCGCTCTTCTGGAATTTCTCGTTTAATTCATGGATTTCTGTTACTGTCATTACCTGATTTTTAGAGTTGCAAGTGTGAAAATGGCGAGGAGAATTCCCACGATCCAAAATCGACCGACGATCTTGGCTTCATGTATCCCCTTTTTTTGATAATGGTGATGCAATGGCGACATCAAAAAGATTCGTCTGCCTTCACCAAATTTCTTTTTTGTGTACCTGAAGTAGGCCACTTGAATGATCACCGATAGATTCTCTACTACGATAATTCCGCAGAGTACCGGGATTAAAAATTCTTTTCTTATTACGAATGCAAGTACAGCTATAATACCTCCGAGTGAAAGACTTCCTGTATCTCCCATAAATACTTGCGCAGGGTATGCGTTGTACCAGAGAAATCCAATACATGCTCCAACAAAGGCAGTACAAAAAATTACTAGCTCGCCAGAGTTTGGAATAAACATAATATTGAGGTAGTCAGCAAAAATTGCATTACCAGATAGATATGCTAACACTGCCAATGTCAATCCAATGATTGCGCACGTGCCGGCAGCCAACCCATCCAGTCCATCTGTAATATTGGCACCATTCGAAACAGCCGTAACGATGAAGATTACAACAAATACATAAAGTACCCATGCATAATCTGACAGGAATTCAGGCAGCAACCAGTCATATTGAAATTCATTGTTGGCAACAAAAGGAATGGTTGTGAGCAATGAATTTTCATCCTTAAATGCTTCACCAGAGAAATCTCTAACTACAATATCATCATGAAATACCATGATCAGTCCAATAATTACTCCAAGCCCTATTTGTCCGATTACCTTAAACTTCCCTCTAAGCCCTTCTTTGTTCTGTTTCTTTACCTTCAAATAATCATCCAAAAACCCGATAGCTCCCATCCATAAAGCAGTGATGATAAGCATCGTGATATAGATATTGGTTAGGTCAGCAAGAAGGATTGTTGGGATAACTATGGCCGAAATGATGATGATCCCTCCCATTGTAGGAGTTCCTTTCTTCTCCATTTGTCCTTCTAGTCCCAAGTCTCGAATAGACTCGCCTAATTGATACTTATGTAGCATATCGATAAGTCGCTTACCGAAAGTGATCGTAATCAAAAGTGATAGTAATGCCGCCATTCCTGCTCGGAATGAGATATACTGAAACAGCCCCGCTCCAGGGAAGTCGATTTGATTCAGATATTCAAACAAATAGTTCAGCATTCCTTTATTAATTCAATAGTTCACCTAATACTTCTCGATCATCAAAATGATGTCGCTCCAAATCCATTTCTTGGTAATTCTCATGGCCTTTTCCAGCTACCAGAATTATGTCTTTGTCGTTAACCAAGTTGCACGCCGTACGTATTGCCTCTTTTCGATCTTCGATGATCATGACATTGCGTTCCTTTGATTTGGGTATCCCCGCCTTCATGTCTTCCAAAATCTGCTTTGGATCTTCCGTTCTTGGATTATCAGAGGTCAAAATCACTTTTTCACTAAAGCGTGCTGCGATCTCAGCCATCTTAGGTCTCTTATCTTTGTCTCTATCTCCGCCACATCCAACTACCGTCACCAGTACCTCATTCTTGGTTCTCAGTTCTTCAATAGTATTCAGCACATTCTCAAGTGCGTCCGGAGTGTGGGCATAATCCACAATCGCCATAACATTTGAGGTATTCTCCACTTTCTCAAAGCGTCCAGTTGCTCCTGAGGTAGTGGAAAGTGCACTTAATGCAGCTTCTTTCTCTTCGTCCAGCAGGATTGCCACAGAAAAAGCTGTCAATAGGTTATATGCGTTGAATTCGCCAATCAGCTTGAACCATACATCAACTCCGTCAAAGTTTAGTTCCAGACCTTGTGATGTATTGTGGATTACACGGACCCTAAAATCGGCCATCGATTTAATCCCCATTCTGAATTTATCAGCCTTTGTATTTTGCAGCATCACGGCTCCTCGCTTATCATCTGAGTTCACTAATGCAAAAGCCTCTGATGAAAGTCCATCGAACAGTAACTTTTTGGCTGCGATATACTCATCGAATGTCTTGTGATAATCCAGGTGATCATGCGAAATGTTGGTAAACACACCTCCTGTAAAGTGTATTCCAGCAACTCGATGCTGTACCAGGGCGTGGGAGCTTACCTCCATGAAGCAATGCGTACATCCCTCCTCAACCATTTCGGCAAGAAGCTCATTAAGCTGAACCGCATCAGGTGTAGTAAAACTGGCAGACAAGACCCTATGGTTAATCTTATTTTCAACGGTAGAAAGTAAGCCCACTGAATAGCCCAAGTTTTGGAATAGCTCATAGAGTAAGGTTGCACAAGTAGTCTTTCCATTTGTGCCTGTAATACCAATAAGCTTAATTTTTTCTGAAGGTTTTCCATAGAAGTTGGAAGCAACTATTCCGAGTGCTTCTGCAGAATTATCGGTCTGAACTATCGTAACACCTTCGTAAGTTTTTTCTTGAATTTGCTCACATACAATCACCTTAGCTCCTTTTTCTATCGCAGCTTCGATATAATCGTGACCGTCTACAGTCAATCCCTTTACTGCTACGAACAAGAAGCCACCATCCACTTTACGCGAATCAAACGTTACTCCTGCAACTTTTTCTTCGCGATCTCCCGTGATCGATTTAAGTGAAACTCCAAACAATATGTCCTTTAGCGTTTGCATTAGATCATTTGAAGTTTGATGGTTGAACCTTTAGTGACTTTTCCTCCTGGAGTCATAGACTGTGTAGATACACGTCCTCTTCCCTTTGCTTCTACGTCCAATCCAAGATTTTCCAATACATAGATGGCGTCTCTCAGCGTCATGCCTCGAACATCTGGCACCACCTCATATTTAACCTTATTCTCTTTCCAGTATACTGCATCATTGATCACCGATGTTTTTACCCACTCCGCTTCAGATTTTGAATGATTAGAAATTCCTAGTTCATTGCAAATCATGGCGAGTTCCTCTCTTTTTCCTGATTTGATGTATGGAAAAACTCCAGTTTGATAGGTGCGTTCTTGCGTACCTATCT
>CAZWLS010000204.1:0-7780 GCA_964634415.1 uncultured Roseivirgaceae bacterium
ATATTCCCATCTCCATCATCTGCGACATATGCAATATCTCCTCTCCATTTACCCAATGTATTTGGGCTAGTGCTGTAATAAATAATTTTATCAACCAGGGCCGTAGCTTCATCCAGAGACTTTGCTGGTAGTCTCCCCACCCCTAACTCCAAGGTATGATCACCAGAAACAGACTCCTCCCAAAAACCCTCTTCCTCTTCCATGAATCCAAAATAGTCATCAGATGAATGACTAAAAATGGGATGAAAACTCTGCCTAGACTCATATGTGGGTACGTAGTTAGTATTATTATTTATTCGGTCTTTATAATCATAGGAACAATCTCCAAAAAGGAGCAAATATTTAAGCCTCCCTCCTGCATCATAGACATGTTTTGCATAGTCTCGAATGGCCGTGACGTCTTGTCTTCCAGAAGAAAATTCATTGTAAACTTCTTGTGTTGTTGAAACTTGAATATTTAACCCATCATGATCTCGATGAAATTGAGCAAGCTGTTCAGCAGCTTGAAGAAATGCTTGATTAGTCACAATAATTCCATCAAAATTGACTGAGCCACGAATGTTTTGATTTGCTACACCTCCGTAAATAAATGGAGTAGGGAATTCGTTACCTGAGAATACCACAAACTCCTCAATTTCTCCAGATTGACTTTGAAAAATTGCCTGGCCTCCACTCAATGAAAATTCTTGGGCCGTGACTTCCGTGGGATCAGTAACATTCCAGATTGTCGCATCGGCCGCATTTGAAACCTCATATCTTATTAATTCTCCCTCATTCGCATTCCATCTAAAGTCAGTTTCATTATTATAAAGCCTCAAACTTCTTGTAAAGGTCATATGGAAAAAATCTATGTAACCTCTCTCGCCTGCCGCATTACCGTCAAAGAGTACCTCCAATTCAAAATTTACCTCATTGGGCAATATGAAAAGTCCGTCCTCTTGCCTTGCCTTAATCGAATATAGCGTACCAGGTCCATCAGGCACCTCGTCAATCTCAAAAGAACCAACAGGTAAGTCATCAACCGAAATATTAAAAGTAGAGCTTTCTGAAGACTGACTTACCCCTCTCAAATTCAGTGTTATCTCAGAGTTTAGACCATCAATTTGATAAGGGAAGGTGACAGTTTCACCACTGGTGATCGTCTCACCATACCAACCTCTGCCCGAGGAAATTAGATTATTAGCGTCTTCTTCGAATGTGATAAAATCATTGAAGCTTGATACGGTAATGGCCGCAGTTCCATCGTTGGAAGATTTAGATTCAATTCGCTTACCATTGGCACCATCTACTCTTAAAAAATAGAATGCAGTATCTGAGTAAAAATTTTTCTCATATTCAAACTCTCCGCTATTCCATTCTATTCTATCCGGGCCAATACCATAAAAGAGTAAATAATCATTTTGATCAAATGAACCATCTTCAGCACCAACAACAAATATTGAATTTTCAATTAAGTCTAATGGTCGTTCTGCTGCATTGGCTTGAGGTAATACCCCTTTGACTCCATTGCCATAGATTTTTAGCTTATCAGGATCAATAGAACCAGATACTCCTAACGCAGCCAACGCATTCTGATCAAGCTTATAAATACCCGTTTCTGTAACACCCAGTTTATACCATGTGCCAGTTGATAATACAGAATTTTGCGCCCAACTAAACTGAACACAAGCAAAGATTACTGATATCTGGAGAATTCTTCTCATCGCTATGGTAAACGCACATTTCACTCTAAAAATTCTATGCTTTCTTATGTAGAAGGAAAGAAATTATCGAAACCATTATATAAAAAGGAATTAAGAATGGAATAAATGTCCATTTGAAGACAGCAGTAAGGAGTATGATGCCTACAATTAGAATCCATCGGGGCTCATTTCCTTTCCAGGCACTTGATGAAAATTTCAATGCTATCAACCTTATTGGGGAGATAAGAATTATCGCTGAAAACAAACACAGGCTGATAAGTGTGTATTCGTATAGCTCAAAGGGAAGGAAAATCAATGAAGTGAGCATTATGGCGTTGGCCGGTGTCGGCAAACCTCTGAAACTATTCGATTGTGAGTCATCAATATTGAACTTGGCCAATCTGAGTGCTGAAAAGACAGCAATAATTATCGCTACCCAGTAAAAGCTTGAAGATTTATCTTGGATCGATTGTAACATGAAAAAAGATGGCAATAAGCCAAAAGAGATAAGATCAGAAAGAGAATCAAGCTGCTTACCAATTTCGGACTGTACTTTCAATATCCGAGCAGAAAAACCATCTAAAAAGTCAAAAAACCCAGCTACAACTACAAAGTAAAATGCCTCAGGTGATTGATTAGTAAGTGTATAATAGATACCCACACACCCTATGGTCAAGTTTAGACATGTCAGAAAATTGGGGATATGCCTCATGCCTTTACAAACGGATTATGAACCTTTTCATGACCTATTGTAGTGGATGGTCCATGACCTGGAAGCACTTCCACATCATCAGGTAATGTGTAAACTTTTTCTTGAATATTTCTCAACAAATCTTCATGATTACCACCTGGCAAGTCAGTCCTCCCAATACTTTCGCGAAATAAAACATCTCCACCTATAATTACTTTATCTTCCTTATTGTAAAAAATTAGGTGTCCTGGTGAATGTCCAGCTACTTCAATCATTTGCAATGAGACTTCATCCAAGTCTAACGTGTCGCCATCATTCAAAAACTCATCAACTTCTGCATGCCGATAGCCTGCCATTCCCCACTGAGGTGCGTATGCAGGCACAGATCTAAAAACCTCCATTTCATTCTTAGGGATTTTTAGTGGAACCTTATATTCAGCTTTCAATGCATCATTCCCCAAAACATGATCAATGTGACAGTGAGTATTAATGATCGCCTGTACATTCAAATCATTCATATGAATGTATTCTTTCAACTCTGATAATTCATAATCCTCGTAACATCCAGGATCAAAAATCAAACAGTTTCCCTTTTCCGAGGATAACACATAAGTATTCTCGTAGAACGGATTGAATACAAAAGATTTAATCTTCATCTGATTAGTTTTATGCCTTTGAGATCGCAAAAGTAAAGTGCACACATCAAAGGTAGATTATATCATCATTGGACAAGGACTTGCAGGTACCTGGTTAGCATATGAATTGGAACAACGAGGACTGTCATTTGTTATCATCAACCAAGACAAAGAAGAGACTTCCTCCAAAAAAGCAGCAGGCATATACAATCCAATTACTGGACGTAAAATGGTCAAAACTTGGAGAGCCGATCAACTATTTCCATCATTAGAGAATGACTATCGTAGGATTGAAAATTTAACAGGAGAAAAGTTTTTACATCCAATTCCAATCTATCGCCCATTTAAATTGATTGAAGATCAAAACGATTGGGAAGGGAAAATATCGGACAACAATTACAAGACATTTATAAAAGAAATGCGCTCCAGTTCGTTGGGATATGACGATGTATCTGATTCGTTAGGGGGCATCATTATTAATTGTTCGGGTTATGTTGACATTCCTAAGTTCTTAGATTCAATGATGAATTACTTCAGGAATAAGGGAGTCTATCATAGTGAGGTGTTTGACTATCAGAGAATGGAGATAACTGATGATTCCGTATCATACAAAGATCACCTAGCAAAAAAGGTCATCTTTTGTGAAGGCTCTCTATCTAAAAATCCATTTTGGAACTTACCGTTTAAACCTGTGAGAGGAGAGTTAATAGATATCACTTGTGATTTAATATCAGATTGTATCATCAATCAAGGTGTTTTCATGATTCCCAAAGGAGACAGGTTTACAGTAGGTTCAACATATGACCATAACGTACTGTCATATGAGCCTCAGGAAGCAGGAATTAAGTCGTTGGAAGAGCGATTAAAGAAATTATATAGCGGTAAATATGAAATTCTTGATAAAAGAGCGGGTGTACGACCTGCTACTCATGATAGAAAGCCGTATATTGGTTTTCACCATAGATATAAAACATTAGGAATTTTTAATGGTTTTGGCACGAAAGGTGTTTCTTTAACACCGCATTTCGCTAAACATTTTGTAGACGTGCTACAAGCTAAATGTGAGATAGACAAAGAAGTAAATGTTCAAAGGGTTATTTAAGTACATCATTCCATTCTTTTTAACAACAGGGGTGGCTTTCGGTCAGTATTACACCACTCCTTTTGGACAAAATAGAATTCAATACAAAAATTTTGATTGGTACTATTACAGCACCAACAATTTTGACATTTACTACTATCCTGGTGGACAAGAATATGCCTTGGAAGCCATTAATTTTCTTGAAGATGAATTTGTTGATCTGACAGACCGCCTCGGTTACGCTCCTTATAGCAAAACAAAGATTTTTATATACAATTCGATACATGATCTTCAACAGAGCAACGTTGGAATTGACGGTGCTGTTTACACCATAGGAGGTCGTACAGATTTTGTAAAACTTCAACTTGAAGTTGCATATCCTGGTCAAGCAAATTCCTTTAAAGAAGACTTACTATACAAGCTTGCCAGCACATTGATTAACGATATGATGTATGGAGGTAGTTTAGCGGAGATCTTCCAGAACAGCTACTTATTGAGTCTCCCGAATTGGTTCATAGATGGCGCCGCTCGTTACATCGCTTACGGATGGTCTCGTGAGATGGACGATTATGTACGGGATTATATGAGCAGCAAAAAAGTCAAAAAATTAAAGCGTATTGATGGAGAATCTGCCTCGATTGTAGGGCAAAGTATTTGGAATTATATCGCAGTCAAATATGGTCAAGGTAATATCGCCAATATTCTCAATCTGACCAGGATAATTAGAAAGGAGGAAAACAGTATAGCAAACACTCTTGGTGTTTCTTTTAAAACATTCTTAGACGATTGGCAGAACTTTTACCTTCTACAGCAGCTTGAAGTGAAAGAAAGCTATTCAGACGTAAGCGAAGAAAGACTTCTTGTAGATGTAAAGAATACAAAAGAATTAATAACAAGTTCAATAAGCTTCAATAATGATGCTGACAAGGTTGCATATTCAGTATTGAAGAACGGCAAGTACCAAGTGTACGTCAAAGATTTAGTCACAGGACAAATTACGAAAATCACTAGTGGCGGGTACCGTATAAGTGGCCAGGATATCGACAAACATCTTCCACTACTTAATTGGAAAGACAATTTTACTCTTGGCGTAATTCTATTTAAAAGGGGCTTTCTATACCTCAACACTTACAACCTTGAAAACAAAACAAAGGGGCAAAAGCCGTTAAATAGATTTAGGCAAATTGAGAGTTTCTCATTTAATGACAATGGAAGGTTGGCGGTTATTTCTGGAGATATTGATGGTCAAAATGATGTTTTCTTAATTGCAATGAATCGCAATGCGCTTAGAAGGATAACAAGAGATGTATATGACGATCTAGACCCAATATTTGTCCCCGGAACAGCGGCTATCGTTTTTAGTTCTAACCGAGTTAGTGATTCCGTAAACGTAAAAGACACACCGCTAGAATCGTTAGATAAAAATTTCAACCTTTTTGTATACGATCTTGATACTACAACAACCAATTTCTTCAGACTTACAAATTCAGTAGGTGAAGACAGAAAACCGTACGCCAAGAATATCAATGAGATTTACTACATAAGTGATCAACAAGGTATTTCAAATTTGTACAAGTACAATCTATACGATTCCTTAACCACTCAAATAACAAATTTTGATAATAGCATAATTAGTTATGATATGCATTTTGACCCGAATAGAATCACATATTCTATGCTTGGAGAGGGTGAAAAGCGGATTTATTTAGACACAATAACCAATCTCAATACCAATAAATTCACCACAGAGACACCTAGGAAACGTAGAGAAAATGCAATGCTGGTTGTATCTAGAGTGTTAAATAATACAGAAAGACTTGAGGAAGTGGAGCCGGAGAAAAATGAAATTGATACTGATGACTTCCTTTTTGAAGATGAAGACCTTATTGCAGACACTACTGATGTTGAAAATCCAAACTGGATTGATACCGACAATTACGTTTTTGAGGATGATTCAGAAACGGCATTTGAGACAGAGTCATTTTTTAGTAAGTATCAAAGTTTTGAACAGGAAAACGAGCGAGTAGGACCAATACCTTATAATCCTAGATTCACATTTAATAATGTTATAACCTCTTTCCTTTGGGATCCTTACAGAGACTTCATGATGTTTATGGAAACAGAGATAAATGACGTCCTTGAGAATTATAAAATCAAAGGTGGGGCGCTAATTAAAACAGACTTTAGACAAGGAGACATTTTCGCCGAACTTCAATACCTCAAATACTGGATGGATTTCAAGGCAAGAGTAGACCGCAAGACCTACCTACTTGAAAGTCAGGATAATTTCTTCCGGCATAAATACAAATTAAACAGGCTAAAGCTGACTGCTGCACTCCCTATTACACATACGTTTAGAGTAGAAGCATCTCCGTTTTTTACTGAGACTTCATTCACAAACCTTAATTTCTTGAGTGTCACAAATCAAGCGACTGATCAAGCAGAGAATAGCAGGGAAAGGTATTTTGGTGGAACGTTGTCTGTGGTATTTGACAATACAATTGAAAAGTCATTCAACTTATACCAAGGGACCAGAGCATTAATAGAATACACCTCCCACTTCCATTCTACAAATTCTAACATGAATTTTAGTAGCCTTAAAGTGGACATTAGACACTACCAGAAAGTTCATAAAGAAATTACCTGGGCAAACAGATTATTCTATGGTAAGCAAATGGGGCCTGCGAGTAAGTACTTTATGCTTGGTGGTATGGACAACTGGCTATTTGCAGATGTGGAAATTCAAGGGGAACAGGACCCTCTTGCAATCACTAATGATAAGGACAATAGCGATATACTCTTCAATGAATTTGTAACTAATCTGCGTGGCTTAGATTACAATGAGGCATTTGGTACTGATGTTCTTGTTTTCAATAGCGAATTGAGAGTCCCGCTATTTCTTTATTTAACTAATGGACCAATTAAATCAAACTTCCTCAGGAATTTCCAATTAACAAGTTTCTTTGATATTGGATCTGTCTGGACCGGCTCTCCGCCATTTGTCGATGGTCGTCCAATTACTAGAACTTTCGAAGGCAATCCGTTTTCAGCTGAGATCGTTAAATTTCAAAATCCATGGCTCGGAGGATTTGGATTTGGGCTAAGAACTGTTTTACTGGGTTACTACATTAAGTTTGATGCAGCCAAACCATATCTTGATGGTGAAATAGAAGATTACAGATTTTATTTTACACTAGGTCTGGACTTCTAGTGCTTCCTTTACCTTTGCGGCATGCAACAATCCATGACAGGCTATGGGCGTGATGAGCGTACCAGTCAGAACTTACTGATCAAAACTGAGATAAAGGCTCTTAATAGCAAATTCTTAGACTTTTCACCTCGTTATCCAAAGGAACTAAGCGCGCGGGAAGGTGACATCAGAAACCTAATTACTGATCATCTCAGAAGAGGAAAGGTGATGTTAGGCATTGAGTTAGAATTGGCTAATGGTACAGACTTAGATGTTCAAGTTGATGAGGAAAAATTCAAAGCCTACTTCAATAAATTCAAAAATTTAAGTCAAGATGTGGGGACTGAAAGTGACGACCTTGTAAAACTTGCCTTGCAGGCGCCAGATGTGATTAAGCAGCAAGAATTAGATGCAGAATCTTTACCATGGAATGACATTAAAGCTAGCCTCGAGTCTACAATTGATCAGTGTATTGCCTTTAGAAAGAATGAGGGGGACGCA
>CAZWLS010000205.1:0-7744 GCA_964634415.1 uncultured Roseivirgaceae bacterium
GTGATCCTAAAGATGTCTATCACCCCATGACGGACGTGATCCACAAAGTGCTAAACGACATCACGGTTGATGATTGGGACGTCATCATTGGTGGGGACTCCCACACGCGTATGTCAAAGGGTGTCGCGTTCGGGGCTGACTCAGGAACGGTCGCTTTGGCGTTGGCAACAGGTGAGGCGACTATGCCGATCCCTGAATCTGTTAAAGTGACCTTCAAAGGCGAACTGAAAGATCACATGGATTTCCGTGATGTCGTTCATGCCACTCAGGCTCAGATGCTTGCACAATATGACGGTGAAAACGTATTCCAGGGAAGAGTGATTGAAGTACACATAGGTACGCTTACCTCTGACCAGGCATTCACATTCACCGACTGGACGGCTGAGATGAAGGCGAAAGCTTCAATCTGTATCTCCGAAGATGAGACGTTGATTGAGTCATTGGAGATTGCCAAAGGCCGAATCCAGATCATGATCGAGAAGGGAATGGACAATGAGCAGCAAGTGCTTCAAGGATTGATCGACATTGCTGACAAGCGAATTAAAGAAATCAAGTCTGGTGAGAAACCAGCGATCCAGCCGGATGCAGATGCGAAGTACTACGCTGAGGTTGTGGTTGATTTGGACATCGTAGGTGAGCCAATGATTGCTGATCCCGATGTAAACAACATCGACGTTTCCAAGCGATATACGCACGACACGATCCGACCACTATCCTATTACGGTGGCGAGAAGAAAGTAGACCTTGGCTTCGTAGGATCTTGCATGGTACACAAAGGCGACATGAAGATTCTTGCGCAGATGCTGAAAAACATTGAGCAGCAGCAAGGCAAAGTAGAATTCCAGGCGCCGTTGGTGGTGGCCCCTCCTACGTACAACATTGTGGACGAGCTGAAGGAAGAAGGTGATTGGGAAGTATTGCAAAAGTACTCAGGCTTTGAGTTTGACGATGACGCACCGAAGAACGATGCGCGTACCAAGTACGAAAACATCCTATACTTAGAGCGACCAGGCTGTAACCTATGCATGGGTAACCAGGAGAAAGCAGAGCCAGGCGATACAGTGATGGCAACTTCTACCAGATTGTTCAAAGGCAGAGTGGTGAAAGACGGGGAAGACAAGAAGGGAGAATCATTGCTTTCTTCCACTCCGGTAGTAGTGCTCTCTACGATCCTTGGAAGAACTCCTAAAATGGACGAGTACGAAGCAGCAGTTCAGGGTATAGACCTGACAAAGTTCAAGCCTTCAACCAAGCAGTTGGTGAGGTAACAGCATAGCTATTCTTAAAATTTCAAAGCCCGGGTCTTAGACTTGGGCTTTTTTTGTTGATTTTAGAAGGATTGAAGAAAACGGTATATTTGGAATAGGTAGATAACGACAAAATGTCTGTAATACAGATATTGGGTATAATTCTGAAGGAAATGGATAGTGAAACTTTAAATCTTCTAAAATGGATACTTGGAATTCCTGCTGCCTTAACTACCCTGATAACCGTACCCTTGGTAATTCGAAAGTTTCTATTGGAAATAAAGAAATTAAAAAACGAAGTAAAGACTCTAGAGAAGGATAAAGATGAAATCAAGTCCAGTCATTTTAAAACGGCCGAAGGATACTCTAGTAGACTTAACTACAAATTCGAAGAAATTGAAATTGAGGGCAGGCTACAACATAACGGCAAAATAAAATTCACCAGAAAGTACAAATTAGAAGTCACTAATGGAACGTTAGAATCTTTAGATTTTAGCCAATGGGTGTTTGGGGACAATCGGATTGATAACTACAAAAGAAAAGTCTCAGGGTGGGGTGATAATTGTGATATCGAGGATTCCAATTATCAAAAAACTGAACGAGGGGTGAAATACTTGGTGAAATTCGTTCCATTCCTTGCAAAAAAGGCAGAGTTTAAAATCATTGAAGAGTTTTATGGCGGAATAACACTCACCATGGAAGAACTTCAAAACCAAATGGAAATGGATGGTTTATTCCTCCAGGAGCCATATGAAAACCATTCTCATTTAATGCGAACTGAAGTAAATAAATTCACACTAAAAGCTATTTTCCCAATCAATTATGAGATCAGAAGCAAAGAATTTTGGGACGTTATGATTGGATATACACGCAACCGTTCACAAGAGGAATATAACCGAATTAAGCAGATTGAATCAAATTGTTTCCATATCAGAACTACTAAATCTGAAAGGACTTTAAGTTTAGAAATTCCAAATGCCAAACCTGGCAATTCATATTGGATTAAGTGGCAACCTCCCTATGAAAAAGACAATTCTTTAGATTATGGTAAGAGTACTAGATAACTTTAATTAAAGTCACATATCTTTCTCCTCCGCCTTGTTTCGTGTCCTCACGAAACAAAATAGATTTGAGAAGACACAAGCCATGGTTTGGTAACACAATTAGTTTAATTAAGATCAATAGCCCGAGTCGATGATCCAGTCATTGACTCGGGCTTTTTTGTTGATTTTAGAAGGATTGAAGAAAACGGTATCTTTGATAGCCCGAAGGTTAGATATAAATAATTTCTATTACAGAAACGAGAATATGACAAATAGAAAAGAAGATCTTAGATTTATTGAGGATGCAGAGATAGTCCTAGAATTTGCTCTTAGAAAAAAGGTAGATCTAGACAAATCAATATTGGAAAAATTAGCTCGTTTCAAATCTTCAGTAAAAAAATCTAATGATTTTGAATTAACTGAATACATCAAAGAGAAACAAGAGTTTTGGAACTCCTACCAAAAAATAATTTCTCAACTCAAGTTTGATACTGAATGTATTTTAGAGATCGAGAAAAAAACAAAATTCTTATGGTTTAATCCAGAAATTTTTGGTTTATCCAGAGCAACCAAAACGCTGTCAAAATATAAAATAGGATTGCTTTTAGTTTTATTGATTACACTATCCCTTCACTTCTACTGGTTTAACGGATTAAGCTACTTTCAAAACTATGAAAATATCCAAAGCAAACTTGAAATACTACAAAGTAATTTAGATATATCTGATACGTCCAAAATAGAATATACGAAAGTACTAAAAGTGATTAGTGAAGTAGAAAAGGATGAAATAGACGTAATCAGATCTCTTTGTAAATGGGAGGACTTTAATCTCTTCTTTGTAGACCTTGATGACAAGGCTTCGGGAATGCATTTTTCAAACATTAAAAATTGCGATGGGAAAGACTGTTTAATTCATGATGAAAAAAACAAAATCATTCGAAGTGTCGTGATAAAACTAAGATTGTTTGACACATATATATTACCTCTTTTATATGGGTTACTTGGGGCAATAATCTTTTCTACTAGAAATATATCTACTGAAATTAAAAACTATACTTTTAACAGGTTTTCAAAGACCAACTATGCAACCAGACTATTTCTCGGTCTATTCGCTGGTATAGCTATTGGTTGGTTTGGTAATTCTGATGCAATCACCTCATCAGAGATTCATTATAGCTTGACTCCTATCCTATTAGCCTTCATAGCCGGTTACAATATAGAAATTCTGTTTTCTGCCATTGATAAATATGTTAAAGGATTGAAGAATTCTTCTACTAGGCAATTAACTCAATGAATAAGCTCGCATACGAGCATCCCTCTAACAGAATCCTCCACCTCGCTTCGTGTCCTTACGAAACGAAAATTGGTTTGTGAAGACACAAAACATGGCATCAGTATTTTCTAAACCTCACCTAACCTCCGGCACCCACGCAACCATTCGAATAATAAGTGAGTTTGGGCTAATGAAACACTTACAAGACTATTCCAAATCGTTTGTGTATGACAGTGGCTGATTGAATACGGTAGGCAGCTTGTATGTGATTCGATAAATATCAAATCATCTAACAATGACTAGAACTCACCTTTTATCTGTCATTTTGTGCCTTAGTGCTACAACCTTAACAGCGCAAAACCTGGAGATGCAATACCCAGGATTGCATGGTTTTCTTGCCAGCTATTCGGATACACCTCCTCCTGAATACAATGCTGGGCTGGGGTTTTATTCTGCCGTATGGACCCTAACACCCGAACCCGTTTACGGTTTTCAGATAGGCCTTCCCGGTACTTGGCTGACACCCGACAACAGTGACAACGCCACTGAACCCCTGTGCCCAATTGGCACCTTCGCAAGAGACAACTGGCCAGAAAGAGGACCTACTTATGCCGATGTATTTCAGACCATAGAAGGTGGATTAGGGTATTGGGCAGCCAACCAATTTCAATATGGGCCTCCTAAATACAGCATGAATAGCACACCAAACTGCTATACAGAACAGGTTGCTTCGCCTGGATGGCGCTTTTTCGGCAGTACCACCCCACTCGCTGACGATGTGTTAGGCATCGCTCAACTGAGCAATCGATTGATCATCCCGCCGGATGGACTGCCTTTCGTTGGAGAGCCAAACGGAGAATTTTTAGGATATAGCTATTTATCACTGCCTTTAACTGACGCTAAGACCAGTCCATACATCATTGGCAATAACAATTGGACCTTGTTTCTAAATGCCAAAAATTTCAAAGGCCCACTCGCAATGTTTGTCCCGGATGTCTGGACCAAAGTATCCGCCGGACAGGATTTTGGCGAAGGAAGAGGATTGGATTCTAAACCGATAAATACAGGAGGCCTTGGCGGCACCATGGAAATGAGTCTGGTACCATTCTTTTCGGAAGAAATCAATGGCACCACCTATACCAAAATCCCTCAAATACAATTCCCAGTTGACGCAAACAACGAAACCACACTGGTGAGAGACCTTGCTTACTTTTCTCAGGATGCATTATATAATGATGTTTTAAGCTGGAAGAATGGGACCTCAGATATTCCTTCCGGCACTTTTGAAACCAATGGTGTCTACTTCCCAAATATTTCAACATCCCCTGTAAACTATAGCCAAGATGGACAGGGAATCAACGGGATAAATGAAATGGTTCAACCTACGATTTTCAGCGATCAGTCTTTTGGATTGGTTTGGGAGGACCCAGGAAATGACGACATGGCTAAGTTTCCGCAATACTTTAGAGTCGATGGTGAAACCAGAACTGCCATTACCGAAGCAGAAATACCAGCAGGTAGCGCATTGCTAAATGCTTCTTTTGAGACGCCTGGAGAAAGTGATTTTATTTACGAAGCAGAATTAGTCGGCGCATGGGCCAATCCAGCTTCAGGTCCACATACTACGGAGCTTGTGGATGGATCGATAGTCACCTATTACTGGTATAAGTTTATTGACCAGCCCGTATTCAGACAATTTGATTGGACAGAACAAGAGCGCAATGAAATCCAAGATTTGGTAGAGCAAATGCATCAAAACTGGACGTTGGATAAAGAATACATGCACCCACTTAGTGAAGGAGAATTAGTCTCGTTTGATAATAATTTGATCGTTGAGCCTCCGGCTGGACTAGAATATGGTTATGTACCTATCGTTACGCGCCAATCTTCGATTGAAGATGCAATACCCGTGGTGCTGTCCATAGATGAGGTAGGTACGTTAGCAGATGAAGTATCCATCTATCCAAATCCTTTTAAGAACAGCCTCATTATAAATAACTCCAGTGACAAAAAACTGGAATACCGAATCATTGGCATCGATGGTAAAATAATGTCGGAAGGAATCCTATCAGGAGGTGAGCATAGAATCAATGCGCCAGGTAATAGCACCGGACTTTATATTTTGCAATTGTCAGATCCTGAAGAGGGAACTTACATGGAATTCAAAATATTAAAATCTTAAATGCATCGAAAGGGCCTTGCCTAGGTTCATATCTTTGTGCTTATAGGACAGATCAGCTAGCTTCGCCATGCGGTGTATATGAGGGGAATTCAACCATCGACACACTTATTAAACAACGGCAAAATTAAAAAATATACATGTCACCAAGAATAACAACATTCCTATTTGCAAGCTTATTCAGCCTATCAACATTAAACCTCTTTGGACAATCAGGAACAGCAGGAAATTTAGCTTCAAATAATTATCAGCAAGCTGTCATATACTTGAATTCAGGGAAACAGATAGACTGTGAAATTCTGCTTTTCAAGAAAGATACCCTTCATCATTCCAGTAAAATCAAATACAGGTTGGGTAGAGAAAAAAAGAGTGAGAAATTGTTAAAAATTGACTCTATAAAATTGGGCGACGTTTTATACGAGAAATTAACATTTAAAAGCGGTAACAGGACGTACACCAAACTTATAACAAGAGTGTTGGAAGGAGAAAGTTCATTACTTATATCACATTGGGTAAACGATAGCGGGTACACGTTCGTAACCGATAAGGCTGATTACATGACCTACGATTATTATGTTCAAAAAAATGGGAAGATTGTAAAAATTAAAAGATCAGGCTTTTCTGTATTGGGCAAATCAGTAGATGAGCATGGAACCATCATCAGGCAGTTACAGAAAATACATCCTGAATGCATTGTTTTAGAAATAGATGCAAAGGATAGAAAAGTAACCTATGATGACATTCCTGAACTAATTGAGTTGGCAAATTCTTCATGTGGATCTTAGGATCATTTTTTACTTCGGCTTTGACTCTGTAGCCTAGGTTCATGTCTTCATGAACATCCAGATGTTTTATATCCTCATGAATTTAGAATGGTTTGTGAAGACACAAGCTTTTGCTTGGGATATTGACTTTTCCATGGCCTAGGAGCTACTACCAACTACTTTCTTAAAGAACTTATAACTTCTTTATCAAATACAATCTTAAGTAACTTCCTCTGTCTAACAGGTACCCCATCTTTGGTTGCAGGATCCCATTTCGGCATAGATTCAATAAGTCTAACAGATTCCTTATCTGCGCCTCCACCAATTCCTTTTCGGACTGAGATGACACTTACCGATCCATCTTTCTCAATAATAGTCTCCACGTAAACATCACCTGAAATATTCATTCTTATCACTTGTTTGGGGTATTTCAAATTTTCTTCCACGAATTTTTTAAATCCCCTTTCTCCTCCTTCAAAGTAAGCTACTTGCTCCAAATCAACATCCTCGTAAATGCGAGCTGATTCGCCTCGCCATTCATCGACTGAGGACTGGGCTGCCGAACTAAAAACAACAAAAATTAGACTTAACAAGAGTATTATCTTTTTCATGGCAATGATTTTCTCAAAACTAACGCTATTCGAAAGAAACCCATCACTCACCTTAAACACTCCATCCCGCTTTTCTCACGTATCTTTGCCCCATGGCAATAACTAGGCGTGTGACAGATTGGCTGCCCATCACCAAAAAGGAGGTGGAGATGCGAGGGTGGGATCAGCTCGATGTAGTGATCGTTTCAGGAGATGCCTACGTGGATCATCCTGCTTTCGGCACCGCCGTAATCGGCCGAATCATCGAGAGCGAAGGGCTCAAAGTAGGGATCATTCCACAACCCAACTGGCAGGACGACTTACGAGATTTCAAGAAATTTGGCAGGCCGAAATATTTCTTTGGCGTTACTTCCGGCTGTATGGACTCGATGGTGAATCATTACACTGCCGGCAAACGCAAGCGCTCCACGGATGCTTATACGCCTGGTGGCAATGCAGGCTTCCGACCCGATTATGCTGTAAAAGTCTACACGCAGATTTTAAAAAGATTGTACCCGGATGTGCCTGTTTTGATTGGCGGCATCGAGGCTTCCCTGCGGCGGGTGACGCATTATGATTATTGGTCGGACCAGCTGTGCCCCAATATCCTGACAATGAGCGGCGCCGATCTGCTGGTGTACGGGATGG
>CAZWLS010000206.1:0-7704 GCA_964634415.1 uncultured Roseivirgaceae bacterium
TTCTTTAAGATTTTCCTCCATTTGCATCTGTGTGTTGTCAGTTTCTTTTTCATTATTTGAATTGGTTTGCGAATCGCAACCAAAAAGTATTAGTGCTGCACTTAATACTGTGAGTGTTAAAGCTTTCATTTGATTTTCTTTTTCACCCAAAATTGAGATAGTATTGTACCTAAAGCAATATACTTACCTAAAATAGAGATACTTACTTTTTAGAAAGTATATTGATTATCAATTAGTTATGCCAGAATTCATATACAAGAATAAACTCTATTACAATCCAGTGGAGTTTGCAATGGACCGTATCGGAGGAACCTGGAAGATGCCAATTCTGTGGAGATTGCAGGATAAGATCATGCGATACAGTCAATTAAAGAGGGATATTCCTCACATCACAGACAAGATGCTCACTACTCAACTGAGAGAACTCGAAGAGGAAGGTTTTATTCACCGACAGGTCTACCCAGTCGTACCACCGAAAGTAGAATACTCAATTACTGAAAAGGGTAAAACGTGTATTCCTATTATTGAAACAATAAGAAACTACGGACTGTACCTTATTGAAGAAGCTGGTATAGATCACAAGAAGAACTAGCTATTGAAAAATAAGGTCTCTGATCTGACCATTATTCCCACTTTCTCCCTGTTTGTTCAACTCTCCAGGTAAGTGCCCGTTTATTTGCGGCATGGAACGAAGAAAGTTTATAAAGTTCACAGGGTCGTTTGCTATCATGAGTGGGTTGGGATTAATCAGTTGTAGTGAAGATTCTGATCCGCAACCGCAATTGGGCAATGGCATCAGCATTGATCTATCAGAAGCTCCTTTTGATGTTCTACAAGATTCAGGCAATTGGGTATTGCACCCGGATCTCAATGTGATATTGGTAAACTTTGAAGGCACCATTCGTGCATTCACATCGGTTTGTACTCATAGTCAATGTTCTCGAAACTGGGTATTTGGAGATACAAGAGCAACTTGCACGTGCCATGGATCGCAATTCAATTATGAAGGTAAAATCCAGAGAGGACCGGCTCGCAGTGATCTACAGCAATTTGATGTTCAGGTTAACGGCAATACCATTGTAGTCAGCTAAAACCTGTGTTCGTAGGTAACATTGACTACCCAATCTCTTGTGAGTCCATCTGGATTGGTTAAGCGATCTAAAATTTTATATCCATATATAAATCGAATAGAGTTACGTACGTCTGTATGATATGCAAACCCTGCCAGAGTGGTCAAGGCTAAACCTTTCGTCTCAATTCGTCCACCATCATCACGCGCTCTTATGATTCCTTGATCTTCTGTAAGTCTGTAAATTGGGAGAAGACCTACGTTAAATGAATAATTCACAAACCTAAAATTCCGCTCTACCCTTAACATCACATCCGTCCCCCTTCTTAATCCAATCCCTACATCATACGAACCCAAATACTCTTTGTCTTGGAAACGAACCCACTCTCCGTAAGTAAAGTCATTGTTGTTGCTGGTAAGGGCTTTCTGATAACCAACTGCAATCAACCATTTCTTTGAGAGAAGAGAAATACCCGCAATAACATCATAGCTGCCAAGGGTAGTTTGATAATACATCGGTAATGTCAATCCATTTTCGGCACGTAAACGAGAATCTCCTGTGGGAATCTTAGCTCCTAAGCTTCCATTAACATCCCATTTATCATTCGAAAAAACTTTCTGTGTGAAGCTCACTGAGATGTCTCCAAGCCCTTGAGTATTTCCCAACCTACCGGTCACTCTTTGGTATGGAAGTTTTATTTGTAATCCAGAGTTCTGAGTAAACCCAACGTTGAATTCAAGTGTAACCGCATCAATAAAAGCACTTACAGTGGTTTTTCCTCGGTAATATTGAAGTCCTACACTTCGCAACTTGAAATTAACTCTCCTATTGAAATTTTGATCTGGCTTCATGGCTCCCATCGTGCAGAACCCTGCATCGCTGCAGCCTTGAGCTGAAGCGAAAAAACCAACTACACATACAATTAGATAGATGTAGAACCTCATAACAGAGTGCCTGTAATTGTGACTCGAATAACTGTAAACTTTGGAGGATAATCGAACTCATCTGAAACAAGTCGCACATCTTTATCAATATCCGGATCCCCTTCTCCAGGAAATGATTGTCTTCGAGGTTGAAAAGAACCAACATAAGGTTCCTGATTCAGTTCACCACCCACATCCCACAACCAAACTAAGCGAGTAACATCTTCATTAATTGGCGCTCCGTCGGGTTCAAAAAGATGAACTCCATCTTCATCAAATGCATAGAACAAGTCATTAGACTCTACAAACATGTTAGCGAAGTTGAAAAAAGTACCGTAGTCTGCTTCAAAAGTGATCGTGCTTGAAGTGCCAGGAGGTATCAAATCCAACCTACCTGCTGTTATCACTGAGGGGTCGTTTTCCAAAGATTCTAATAGCACAGTAGGATTGCCATCACCGGCAATCTCAGAAAGTCCTCTTCCAAAATCTTGAGCATTATTGAAAAATAAAGGGAACCCACCCTTTTTAGTGAGATAAACACCTGGGGAAAGAGGTGTTGCAATTTCTCCTTCTGATAAATTTTCAACAGTTACTTCGAATGTCGCGCGAGAATCAGGAACTGCTTTCTCACAAGAACTTAAAATTATAACTGCCAGCAATAGCGCTCCAACAGGATTTAATTTCATATTTAAATTCAATCGAATATTATACAATCCTAAAATTAAAATCTGATCACTCATTACAGATTTATAAAAGATGGAATGGTCGCTGATTTTACACTAGGTAATAACAAAAATATGAAAAGAGTAAGGGTGAAGACTTTGGCAGAAGCGCTCAAGCTACTACTTAAATCAGATCGCGCTAATTCATCTTTAAAGACAAAATAATACCCCAAAAAAGCAACCTTTGGCTTCAAAATGCATTCTATAGAGCAGAGCTCTATTTCTTTTTGATCGGAAATAGGTCACCAATCAGGACTAAAAAAAGGAATCCAATGTTCAAAAACTACCTAAAAACCTCCCTCAGGAGCTTGATGAAAAACCCGTTAAGCTCATTCATTAATTTATTTGGATTAGCAGTCGCAATCGGTGTTTGTTTAATCGTATACTCATTTATTGAATTCGATTTTGCAATCGATAGCTTCCATGAGAAAAAAGAAGAAGTTTATCTGACCACCTTCTATGTAGATAGAGATGGAACGGAACGGCACCTAGGTCTTTCTCCAACGCCACTCGGTGCTATGCTAAAGGAAGACTTTACTCATATTGAAAATGTATGCAGAATAGAAGATTTCGGGGCGGTAGTGAAATTCGAGGATAATGTATTCAATGAAGAAGTCCGCTTTGTTGACCCTTCTTTTTTAGAGATGTTCACATTCCCGTTAAAATGGGGACAAAAAAGTTCGCTAGAGGATATGAACAGTATCATTCTAAGTGAGTCTAGGGCTATAAAATACTTTGGAGATGAAAATCCAATTGGAAAAAATCTCCTGCTCCTATTTGGCGACCAAAGGAAAACATTCACGGTAACTGGAGTTGCTGAAAAGTTCCCATTAGCGCATGCAATTGATTTTGGCTTCCTGGTAAATTTTGAAAACATCAACACCACCCATCCCGACTATGATTTAACCAATTGGCGAGGTTTTGTCAATGCGACACTCATCCAGGTAAAACAGCCTTCAGATCTCGCAATCATTGAAAGCGGCATGGAGAAGTATCGCAAACTCCAAAATACTGTCAGAGAAGATTGGGCCATTTCCAAATTTGAATTTATCAAGCTAGCAGACTTACACAATAGATCTGGCGATATCAGCAGTGATATTTCTTCTGGAGTGCAAGACGAAGCAAGGTTAGTCCTTCCAATTATAGGAATATTCATGTTACTCCTGGCCTGCTTTAATTACATCAATATCGCTATTGTTTCTGCATCCAAAAGGCTAAAAGAAATTGGTGTGCGGAAAGTAATTGGTGCCAACAAAAAATTGGTCATTATCCAATTTATAGCAGAAAATATCTTTGTGACACTATTCGCTTTATTCTTCGGGTTGCTACTTGGTGCTTTCGCATTTCTACCATGGTTCAATAATCTATTCAATTTGAATCTTGGACTAAGACTTACTGATGCAAACCTCTGGATATTCCTTGGGTCAATTTTGCTGTTTACCGGAGTTGCTTCCGGAATCTACCCTGCTTTTTATATTGCAAAATTTGAGGTAGTAAGAATATTTAAGGGCTCTGTTCAGTTTGGGAAGAAAAATCCACTTACTAAAATATTCCTAGGCTTCCAATTGATCTTAGCTTGTATTACGATAGCTTGTGGTGTGATCTTCACTCAAAATACAACCTATCAAGCAAAACGAAGTTGGGGGTATGATCCGCTTAAAGCAATGTATGTAAGAGTGCCAGACCAATCTTCATTTGACAAGCTAAGTGCTGCCATGATGCAAAACCCAAATGTAGAGCAGGTGCTTGGATCGCGAAATCACCTGGGAAGAAGCTCATGGACACGCGTAATCGAAACGCCTGAAAGACAATATGAGGTAACTGAGCTTGGTGCTGACGCTAATTATGCTGAATCAATGGGGTTAGAACTGTTGGAAGGAAGATTCTTCAGAGATCGCTTTGAAAGTGACAAAAGAGCTGTGATCGCGAATGAACTGATGGTCAAGAGCATGGAACTGGATGAGCCAGTTGGATCTTTCTTCAAGATTGACAGTGTCCAATACGAGATTATCGGTGTAGTGAAAGACTTTCACCAATGGAGTTTCTTTGATGAAATTAGACCAATGATGCTTATTGTAGCTGAAAAAGAAGATTACAGATACTTGTCTCTAAAAGTTATGGAAGGCACCGAAGAAGAAACCTATGAGGCCTTGCAAGAAACATGGACAAATCTCTTCCCAGAAATCCCATTTAATGGGGGACACCAAGAAGACGTGTTTGGTAATTACTTTGAGGAAATAGGAAATCATGCCAAATTCATGAAAGCGGTTGCCTTCATTGCTGTAATGCTTGCTGCTTTAGGGCTCTATGGATTAGTCACACTAAATGTTACAGGAAGGGTTAGAGAGTTTAGCATTCGAAAAGTGCTAGGTGCACAGCTTAAAAACATTGCCTCTAACATCACTAAACAATACATACTGCTATTCGCAATCTCACTTACCATAGGTGGACCAATCAGTTTTTATTTGATGGAAGCATTAATGGATGAAGTCTATGAATATCATATCCCAATGACGGTATCCGGAGTGATGATTGCTGTAATTCTACTCATATTCGTTCTTCTTGCTACAGTATCTACTCAAGTACGAAAAGTATCAAAAGCCAATCCAGTGGTGGGATTGAAAGTAGAATAAGAATGATCTGAAGATATCCTAAAAGCTGCCTTGCGCAGCTTTTTTTGTTTGAAGAATCGTATACTTTTTCAAGTTACCATCGTTCATAATCATGTTATGCACCACTTCCTATCCTTTCTCTTATTGACAGGCAGCTTGCTTGTTTCACAGGCTAAGACTATTCCCTTTCAAAATATTACAGTTAAAGAAGCACTTCAACGGGCTCAGCTTGAAAACAAGTTTGTATTTGTGGATTTCTATGCCGACTGGTGTAAGCCATGCAAACTGATGGAGCAAGAAGTCTTCTCTAACGACTCGATAGGCCAATTTTTTGATGACCACTTCATTTCTGTTCGCGTAGATGCGGAAAATGAACAACTATCGCTTGTGAATTCATTAGGCATTGAAGCTTATCCCACGCTCACATTTTATGATCCTAAAGGGCGATTAGTTTATCGTGCAGAAGGAGCTATTCCCCCCAATCATTTCTATGAGTTAGCCAATAGCTTAGTACGTCTCAACGAATACCTAAAAGAGTATCAAAAGAATGATAAGAGAATGGAGAATGTGCGTAATTATTTGCTTGCGCTTTCCTGGATAAATGAACCGAAAGCAAGAAGTCTTGCTACTAAATACTTATATGAGCTTAAGGAAAAAGAATATACAGAGCCAGAAAACTGGCAGCTAATTCAGCGATTTCTTCAGTCCAAAGATCGAATTCTATTTCAGCGTGTGGTTAATTCAGAAATTGTAAAATCTACGTTTCCAAAAGGACGAGAACAGCTGCTATTGAATTCTTTTGACGATTTGTTAGATCTAGCTCTTGAAAAAGGGAATAGTGCACTACTGCGTAGGAGGACACAATACATCAATCGATATGGAGACTTTCTCAAAGATCCTGATTCTGTACTGTTGATTGGAAACCTACAATATTCTTCTAAACATAATCCTGATAAATATCCTGAGTATATTTCTCAGTACATAGAGGATTACTTACCGGAGGATGCCGAAGGTTTTGCTGACATTTCTTACGACATCAGTCAACGGTACTTCCAGAAAAGCATTCTTGAATTTGCTGCTGATCTTGCCAATAGATCTATCCATGTAAAGCCAAATTTATTTGCTTACTTATCGCTTTCAAGTATCAGTGAAAAACTGTCTCAGTTTAAAGCTGCTTATGGTTACTTATTACTTGCCTATCAATATGCAGATAGAGATCAGCAAAGGGCACTTGACGAGCAGGAAAAGGCGCTTAAACATAAGATGGAATTTGAACTTGAATCTGGCGTCAACCTAATCGATGAATTGGGTGATGATGGAAGATTTACACTCGGTGCAGGTAGCCAAAGATTGATGTATGGATACCCTGTACCTCAGTCTACCTCACACTTTGTAGTAAATATAGATGGCAAGCTGGCTAGTAATACACCATTTGCAAAGGATGTGGAGTATCTAAAAGGGATCACGGAGTTTGATGGCAGTGGCATCACTCCAAAGGTGGTCACTACTTTTCAATTCGGAAAAGTCAAAATAAGACAGATGTTACAACCCGTAGATAAGGATGGCAATCCAATCGGTCACGGGCTAGCTCAGTATTATCAGATAAGCTACGAACTTAAAACCGATGAAGTCCGCTCAAGAAACGTTGGCTTAAGTCTCCTATTCGACACGATGATGGACGATAACGATGCATGTGAAATTGGAGCGAATGGAACCATTATTCCATATGAGTATGAGTTTAGAGGAGATCATATACCGTCGGAGTTGCTATTCTATCATACACCAAATGATACATCTAAGCTGATGGGCTCAGCACTTATCGATGGTTGGAATGCAACACCCCCAGACAAATTAGTCGTTGGCCGATGGCCATATCTTCACTTAGTGAAGTGGGATTATCGCTTGCGTAAGGTGAAATATGGAGATAGTGCGTACCTCTTAAGATGGGAAAATCAATATTTGAGCAGTCAAAGACCTATCACTTTTACTACATATTACGGATTGCCTCTATGGAAAAAGCCAGAGCTTCGGATAATCATGAAAGACAACAAAAGTGTGCTTAACTCTACAACTGAAGTATACTTTGAAAACAATAAATCTGAGCTTGACCTAAATGCAAAAATGAAGATTCAAGAATTGCTCGAAAACGAATCAATTAGCATTGTAGGGGTAATTCTAAGGGGATATGCAGACGTCACCGGGGCGAAAGAATACAATTTTGATCTAAGCAAACGGAGAATAGAGACTGTAGGAAAGATTTTCAAGTCTAACAATATTCCATTTGTTCCAAAGCCTTATGGACTAGAAGAATCAGAGAATAGCTACTTCAATCAAGTATTTGGAAATGCCTTTGATCGCAAAGTATCAATAGTCGTCT
>CAZWLS010000207.1:0-7681 GCA_964634415.1 uncultured Roseivirgaceae bacterium
TGGTACAGGGTCAGAAATATAATATTTCAGTATCCAAAGACGGTTTTAACAAATACACCGGGGAAGTTGATGTCAAGGGGAGTCAGGAATTTAACATCTATATTGAAGAGGATATCATTGAACTTCGTAAACTCGAGAATCTTATTTTCGCAAGAGGAAGTGATCAAATTTCGCCTAGCTCTTATTCAGAGTTAAACGAATTGGCAATTTGGTTGAACGATAATCCTTCAATTATTATTCAGCTTGAGGGCCATACGGATTTTGCTGGAAATCCAGATGCCAACATGCGCTTATCGGAAGCTCGTGTAATTGCAGTTCAAGAATATCTTATTGATCAAAGAGTTAAGAAAAGTAGAATCTTCACCAAAGCATTTGGTGGAACCCAGCCAATAACCCAGGATAGAACTGATGAGGCAAAAGCCCTCAACAGAAGAGTAGAAGTAAGAGTTATCCGCCGTTAATTAAAGACAAATGAAAAAAATCTACCTTATCGCAATTGGCCTGCTAACAATGCTTACTGCCAATGCTCAAGAAACCGTAGCTTGGGGAACACAAGTAATCGATGTTTCCTCTGAATTTTCACCTTATGAATATTCGGCGATACAAACCCTGCATAGACCAAATGTTCTCCCTAATGGTGGAGAAAATCCCAATGCTTGGCGTCCTAAAAGCACGGATAAAGAAGAGTTTATTATGGTGTCTTTTAGCACACCAATAAAAGCTAAGCAAGTTGCGATAGCTGAGTCAGAAAATCCTGGAGCAGTAAAAGCAGTTTATGGGTATGATGCAGAATACAATGAATATTTGTTATTTGAACTCACCCCCAGAGATCTTCCTATCGAATCCAGGTTGTTGAACTTGTTTTTTGAGACAACACCATATGCAGTTCAAGCAGTTAGAGTAGTATTGGATGGTAGCATTTCTGATGGTTACAATGCAATTGATGCAATCGGTGTCTCAGCCTCAAATATTCCTATCAATGTATTATTAAATCTTGCTTCAGGAGTAAATAGCTCAGTTGATGCCGAAAAACTCAGCACCAATGTTAACAGTGATTATGTGGAGCATAGCCCAATAATTTCACCTGATGGTAAAAAGCTTTACTTCTCAAGACAGTTTCACCCAGATAATGTTGGTGGTGTAAATGACGCTGAAGACATCTGGGTTTCTGAATTAGATGAAGAAACTGGAGAGTGGCTACCTGCAAAAAATGTTGGTCCCCCTTTAAATACAAAAGGTCCGAATTTTATCAGTTCAATTAGCATGACTCCCGACGGAAAAGAAACTTTAATTCTTGGAAATAGATATGGAAAAAAAGGACGTATGTATACAGGGGTTTCCATGTCTACTACAGAAGGCGATAGCTTTTCTGATCCTGTTTCAATTGAAATTGATAATGAATACAATTATTCGCCAAACGCAGACTTCTTTTTAGTTCCGGGTGGTAAGGCTATGATTATGTCTGCCGAGAGAGACGATACGTATGGAGCAAGAGATTTATATGTATCATTCAAAAAAAATGACGGAACATGGTCTGAGCCTCTAAACCTTGGAGATGATATAAACTCACTTGGTGAAGACGAATCACCATTTATGGCTGAAGATGGTCGAACACTTTACTTCTCTTCAGATGGATATACTGGATATGGTGGTGCCGATATTTATGTTTCATTCAAACTTGATGATACCTGGAAACGTTGGTCCGAACCTGAAAACTTAGGTCCAGGAATCAACAAAGAAGGAAATGATGAATACTTCAGTATTCCCACAACAGGTCAAAATTTATATTTCACCAGAGGAGAAAAGGGAGAGGATACTGACATTTTTACTTTTAAGGTAGAGGACTTGTTCTCTGACAAAATTGAGTCTCCATTAGCCTCATCTGTTGAGCATCTGGTTCCAGAAGAGATAATTGCAACAGTTTCAGGTACTGTAGTTGATGCGAAGACAGAGAAGCCAGTAAATGGTGCTACGGTTCTTATCGAGCGACTTCCTGATGGACTAGATATTGGACACGCCGCAACGAATGAAACAGGTACATTTAAGTTTACAGTTCAAGGCGGATGGCAGTATGGGCTTGTTGGAGAAGCTCCTGGATATATTTCAGAAACTGAACGTTTAGATTTTGTTGAGCTATCAAAATCAGATACCGTTGAAAAATTCATTCGAATTTTCCCTATTCAAAAAGGCGAAACCATCGAGCTGAAGAATATATTCTTCGACTTTGATAAAACCGAGTTGAAGACAGCATCATACCCGGAGCTAAACAGAGTTCTTAATTACTTGAAGGATGGAACTATTGAAAAAATCTCGATCGCAGGACATACAGACAGTGTTGGTGACCCCAACTACAACATGAATCTTTCTGGAAAGAGAGCAAAGGCCGTTATGGACTATTTCATCAAGAATGGAATTAGCAGAGATCGCCTTTCATTCAAGGCCTTTGGTGAGAGTCAGCCTAAGGTTCCTAATGATACTCCTGAAAACAGACAGAAAAACAGACGTGTTGAATTTGTGATAGAATAGCCACTAAAAAGACATCAAAGAGAAAGTCAGCTTTAAGCTGACTTTTTTATTTTTATGAGATGGATATTACCACACAATCTGAGATTAGAGATCTGTTTGAACGGGTTAAAGATCACTCAATAGCATTAAGAACTTCAACGCTCAAGCAACGAAAGGAAAAACTTGTGAAGCTTGAAAACTGGATTTTAAGCAATAGGCGAGAAATTCAAAATGCCATCCACTGCGATTTACAAAAACCTGCCGAAGAGGCTGATCTTACAGAAATTTTTGTTGTTCTATCAGAAATCAGGAAAGCCAGAAAAAATCTAAAAGCATGGATGGCACCAAAATCAGCTCCAACAAGCATCACCTACTTAGGCACGAAGGCTGAAACCTTTTATGAACCTAAGGGAGCATGTCTAATTATCTCTCCCTGGAACTATCCTTTTCAGCTTGCAATAGGTCCTCTAGTATCCTCAATTGCTGCCGGGAATACCTGTATGATTAAGCCATCAGAATATTCAGAAAATACTTCAGTACTAATTCAGAAAATGTGTATTGAGCTATTTAATCCTGAAGAAGTCTCGGTCGTGCTTGGAGCTGTCAAGGAATCACAAGAATTACTTTCTCTACCATTCGATCATATATTTTTTACGGGAAGTCCTCAGGTAGGAAAAGTTGTTATGTCTGCAGCTGCAGAACATTTAGCCTCTGTTACACTAGAGTTGGGAGGTAAGTCACCAACTATAGTGGATGAAACTGCAAGCATTAAAGATGCTGCCGAAAAGATTGCATGGGGGAAATGGCAAAATGCTGGTCAAGTATGCATTGCCCCTGACTACCTATTCGTTCACGAAAGTGTAAAAGATCGTCTTCTTGAAGAGTTAATTGTGCAGTCTAACAAGATCTATGGATCAAAAGAGACGTACGGTGGAATAATCAGCAGGCACCATCACAATCGAATCAATGATTTAATGGCTGATGCGATAGATAAAGGAGCTGATATTGAATGCGGAGGTAAGTCAGACAGAGATAATCTCAGATTTTCGCCAACGATTTTATCAAATGTTGCCAAGAACTCCAGACTAATGGAGGAAGAAATATTTGGACCCATTTTACCTATAATGGTTTATGACGATCTTAATAAGGTTGTAAAATTTATCAATGAGAAGCCGAAACCATTAGCGCTTTACTTATTTTCTAAACGCAGATCCACAATGAATCGAATAAAGAAAGAAACAAGCGCGGGAATGTTTACAATAAATGATGTCGTGCTTCAGTTTGCGCACCCTAACCTACCTATTGGTGGAGTAAATAACAGTGGTATAGGTAAAGCACATGGTCATGCAGGATTTATTGCTTTTTCTAACGAAAAAGCTGTTGTAAAACAACGCCGAGGACTTACCATGGCAAAGACAGTGTATCCCCCATACTCTGGCTTTAAAAAGTTTATGATTGATTTTATGGTTAAGTATTTTTGAGCTGTGAAACGACTTGCTTTTATTCTAACGTTTGCAGTCGCAGCTGGCTGTAATTCAACATCTGAAGAAAAATCTTTAAACCGTCCATCGGAATGGCATGGGGAATGGAACGCAGAGTGGGAGACTCCGCCTGAATCATATCCTGGAGTTGAAGATATGGAATTTTACATGACTGGAAAATTTGCATTTACTCAAGACAGCCTAACCAAAACCGTGAATGGATACCCCGGGTGTATCTTTGCCATAGATACCTTAGCTCATTCTCAAATATGGCATGTGTCAGGAGACACATTGTACCTAATGAATGGTGAGGAATCACCTGGCATGACATATGTGATAACTTCTAAAACTGATAACAGGATAAGGCTTCAGCTAATGGAAGATATATATGTGACTTTAAGTAAGTAGTTATTACAACCTTTGAAGCACCTGCATTCTATTGGCATCTAGCTTTAAGAAGCTAAAGAGTAAAATAGTAAATGCCCACAACGAGGATCCACCGTAGCTAAAAAACGGAAGTGGTATTCCAATAACAGGAAATAGACCTATTGTCATGGCTATGTTCACTGTAAAATGGAAAAATATGATTCCGACTACACCGTATCCAAAGAGTCTGGAAAATGTGGATTTTTGTCTCTCAGCCAAATGGACTAACCTAAGTAATAATGTAGCAAAAAGAGCTAGCATTAATACACTACCAATCCAACCGTGTTCTTCCCCTATGGTACAAAAAATAAAATCTGTTGTTTGCTCTGGTACAAAGTCGAATTTTGTTTGTGTGCCTTCTAAAAAGCCCTTTCCAACAAACCCTCCTGATCCAATTGCAATTTTAGATTGGGTTACATTCCATCCAACACCTAAAGGATCAATGTTTGGATTGACTAATGATAACACTCGCTTTTGTTGGTGAGGTTGCAATACATCTGTTAGAACAAAATCAACACTTCTAACAACAGATGTAACAACTATTGCACCTACTATTATATAAACAAGCCTCTTTGGGGTTCTTGCATTTAGACCTAAAGCTAAAAGAGTGATTACTGCAATGCCTGCTAACAGTACCGTCTGACTTACAAGGAGAGTTAAAACAAACACAGCAAAAATTGAAAATCCAATTACGAGCAATAATGGAGGCATTCCTTCTCTAAACATGGGCACAACTAACGCCGCAAATACTAATGCTGTACCAGTATCTCCTTGAAGGATTGTAAGCACCATGGGTAATACTATGATTGCAAAAGCAATACCTAGTGTGTTTAGATCGGTTAGCTTTCGATTCACACCATCCAAATACTTTGCTAAAACTAAAGCCGTTGCAAATTTGGCAAATTCCGATGGTTGCAAACCAAAACTCCCAATGCCAACCCATGATTTTGATCCTGCAACCTCCTTACCGCCAATTAGGATAAACAATAGCGTAGCCATTACTACACCGTAAATTATATAGGCGAAAGAATCAAAAAATTTATAATCAAAAAAGAAAATTGTAAATGCTATAGCGATAGAAGTTAGAATCCAAATAAGTTGTTTACCTGCACTTGTACTGAAATCAAACAAACTTTGATTCACTGCTGGGTCGTATTCAGCAGCATAAATATTGAGCCAGCCTGCAATTACAAGCGCCCCAAAAACAAAGACCGAAAGCCAGTCAATTTTCTGCGATAGTTGGTCTTGGCGCATTCTTTGGTAAATATCTTTCTTCTAAAACATAATCCTCCAGCCAAAATCTGGAGACACTATCCATAACGTATTTTTCTGCTAACAAACTTGCAACAGAGACAGCTGCTCTACCCCCTTGACCAGCGTTTTCAACGTATGCTGCAATGGAAATCTTAGGGTCATCCAAAGGGGCAAAACCCATAAACCCAGAATGATCCTCTCCATGAGGATTTTGTACTGTACTTGTTTTACCAGCAAGTTTCAACGGTGCATAGTATCCACGAATTCCTGAACCCGCCATTACTACTTGTTCCATCCCCTTAAGGACTGACTCAAAAATCTCAGGATCATAAGGTAAAATCTCTTTCTTAATGTTAGGATTTGGCCATCCTTCAATTTTATCAACCACATGTGGAGTAATAAAATAACCTCGATTTGCAAGTATTGCACCCAAATTAGCCATTTGGAGCGGTGTGACCGTCAATTCTCCTTGGCCAATACTAAGTGATGCTATGTTAGAATATTTCCATCTTTTCGCGCCATAAAGTCTATCATAAAAGTCTAGACTCGGTACATTTCCGATAACTTCATTTGGCAAGTCTACTCCTAATTTTCGTCCTAAACCGAACTCCATTACGTGTTCTCTCCAATTCTCTAATCCAATTCTGGAGTCAATGTAAGCACTCTCATCCAAGCCCTTTTGGACCATTCGTCTCATTATCAAATAGAAATAATTGTTGGACGACTTTGTGATGGCCTTGACCATATCATAAGGTCCTGGAGGAGCTAAATCACCAATATTACTTCCATCTGTCCTGATAATTTCATTGGACGTAACAACTCCCTCATGCATGGCAATGATTCCTTGTATGGTTTTAAACATCGAACCAGGCGGATAGCGTGCCTGAAGGGGTCTATTTAAGAATGGCTTATTTTCATCCTTATTCAATGCGCTAAAGTTTTCACTTAAACCTTTGCCACTTAGCAGTTGAGGATCGTATGATGGTGCTGATACCAAAGCCAGGATTCTTCCAGTTGAAGGCTCAATAGCAACTACGCTCCCAACTTTTCCCTCCATAAGTTTCTCAGCATATTGTTGGAGCTCCAAATCAATCGTAAGATGAATACTTTCTCCGGATTGAGGCAACGTATCATATTCTCCTCCTCGATAATCATCCTTAATAATTCCCTGTACATCTACTACCTTATAGGTAGCTCCTCGTTTCCCTCGAAGATGGTTCTCGTAAGACTTTTCGATCCCACCAATTCCAATATAGTCCCCTGACCGATAGTAATCGGTTGTATCTCGATTCAAATAATTACTACTAACCTCTCCAACATAGCCTACAACATTTGCAAGTGATGATGTATTGTAGGATCGAATGGTTCTCGGCAGAACATAAAACCCTGGATACCTAATAAGTTGGTCTTGAAGTTTAGCAAAAAGATCATCTGAAATTTGCTCAATAAACTTAGATGCAAGAATGGATGAATACCTCTTAGCCTTACCAAGCTTTTCATCAAATTCATCGCGCTCAATCCCTAAAAGATCACAAAAAGCTGTCGTATCCGAAATCTCAGCTTCTTTAGGTACTATCATGAGGTCATAAACAGGTGAATTATATATTACCAGGCTATCATTGCTATCATATACTAATCCTCGAAAAGGATATTGTACGATCTTTTGAACTACATTATTCTCTGCCGCAACTTTATAATCCTCATCAAGTATCTGAATATAAAAAAGCCTAACGGTAAAAATTATTACCGTAAATAGTATTAGAGCTCTGATCAATAAACTCCGACCTCTCATGCTTCTTTGGTGCAACAATAAAGTTAATGATGAATATTACTGCAGAGCTGAAAAGTGCACTAAAGAATGTCTTACTAATCACAATTCCAAATAAATGGAATCCTCCATTTTCAATGACAAAAATCAAAAAATGATGAACAAAAACCAGGGGAAATATAAAGTATAAGAAACCTGTCTTTTTTAGACTCGAGACATTCAAGTTAGTTACCTCTTGGGCGTCATC
>CAZWLS010000208.1:0-7650 GCA_964634415.1 uncultured Roseivirgaceae bacterium
TTGTATATTCAAAGGCAGGACCATTGTCATAATACCATTCTTCTTGATTTCCTGTCCGGTACACCTCATCTGGTAAACCGTAGACAATCAAAATCATGCCACGGTCTGTCTTCCAACCTTGTTTGAAATCTGTAAAGAGCCTGTTAGCTAACTCAACCCAATTAAAATAATTTCTAATGGCATTTCGTGCTCTAAATTTTGTAGTGAAGGTTTTAATCCAGAACGAATCAAACGACTCTTTTAAGTTATTCGAACTACGTAAACTTTTCCTTTCCGCTTCATTTAAAATGTATTGCATAGAGAATGCCAATTCTCCCAAGAGTTTAAACTGTGGATAATAGGCAGGGGCTTTCAAGATGGTAACTCCCACTACATCATTTGAATCCTTCTTAACCACATAGAAGTGATCTTCCTTTAGCGTAGCAGTATCTGAAATTATAAAGGCAGAATCAACTTCTACAGAAGGAGCTAGAGCTTTCATATCAGCCATTGGAGGATCTGCCAAATCAAAATCCTCACGATATTGAATAGCATTAAGATTTTCTACTCCTACCCACTTAAATTCTGATGTATTTAAATAATTAGTAAAGATCGGTAGTCCATTCGTATCGGATGGATAAAATGATGGGTGCGCAAAGCCTCCATTTCTTAATGGAATATCATAGTAATAAAAAGCCTGATCTCTTGATATCTTCATTACAAGAAGATCTTCGTCTGGTTTTTTGAAAGAAATCCTAAAAACCTTATTACCATTTTCAGATAAAAGGGTGTCCAAAGATGTCAAATTAAGATTCTTATGAACTTCGGAAGTATACCCATTTTGAATTAGATAGTCTGTATTCCAATCTATTTTGGCATCGAATCTGAACTTTATAAATACAGTTAAAGAATCGCCAATTTGAACTACTCTACTTTCTAGTTTTATTTCTGCCAACGGGTCATATTGCCAGGAAATATTAAGCCTTGAAAAGTCAATAGCCTTTGTAGAAAAACTAAAGCAGAGAAATAATCCAAGATATAAAATTTTCACCCCTCTCATTTGGCTCCAAATTAGTGAAATAATTGATTTCTTTGCGTCTCTATCTTGTAGATAATCCATGAGTGTATATACAACTGAAATTGCTTCTGATAAAATTCCGTCAGATAACCCTATCCATCAGAGATTATTAAAAGCTTACTATGCAGCAAACCCTTATTTGAGAGGCGATTTGCTTGAATTAGGTTGTGGCGAAGGTCGTGGAGTTGCTTTGTTAACGGAAAACACTACATCATACACTGGAATTGACAAAATCGAGAGTGTGACGGATAAACTTCAGGAAGAATACCCTGATCATAAATTTATGAGTGGGGTTTTTCCTCCTTTTCCTTTCGAAGATGAGTCATTCGATAGCATTGTTACTTTCCAAGTAATTGAACATGTCAAACAGGATGATCAATTTGTAAGCGAGATTTATCGTGTTCTAAAAAAAGGTGGAACAGCACTCATTACAACTCCGAATATCAAAATGACTTTATCTCGCAATCCTTGGCATGAGCGTGAGTATACTGCAGAACAGCTCGAAGAGCTGTGCAAAAAGTATTTTGCTAATGTTGAGATGAAAGGAATAGCTGGGAACGAAAAAGTGATGGAATACTATGAACAAAACAAAGCCTCAGTAAATAAGGTCATGAAATATGACATACTCAATCTTCAATACCGACTTCCGGCAAGCTTATTGCGTATACCTTATGACCTTATGAATAGGAGAAATAGAAACAAACTCAAAGACTCTGATAATGAGTTAGTGAAATCCATTCACCATGAAGACTATTTCGAGGCCGAAAAAAATGATAAGAATCTTGACCTTTTCGTTATTCTAAAAAAATGAATCGACAGAGCTACATCACATTCTTTCTTTGCTTGATTTCAATCATTGCTTTCTCAGATATTTCTGCACAAAAGAAGAAGAAGAGACGTCAGCAAAAAATTGATAAGGCTATCACTACAGCAAGATCATATATCGGAACACCATATAAGTGGGGAGGAAATACAAAAGGGGGAATAGATTGCTCAGGACTTATTCACAATTCATATAATACCATAGGAATAAAACTACCTAGAACGGCCAAGGAGCAGTCCAAAGTAGGAAAAAAGAGAGGTTGGGATGGTATCAAAAAAGGAGATATTGTCTTTTTCAAATTCAAACAGAAAGGAAGCAAATGGTGGCATACAGGTATGATAACCTATGTAAGTAAAGAAAAAATAAACTTCATTCATGCTTCTACTAGTAGAGGTGTTGTCGAGTCAAATCTCCTCAGTGACTACTACAGAAAAAATGTGAAGAATTTCAGAAGAGTTATCAAATAAATAAATTCTATTAATTTCGTCGCTCTTCAATTATGGGGCTATAGCTCAGTTGGCTAGAGCGCTACACTGGCAGTGTAGAGGTCGCCGGTTCGAGACCGGCTAGCTCCACTTTTTAGTTCTACTTTTTCATCAGTATTTTGTGTCAACCTGTAATTTGTTTGGGAGGTCGCCGTGCGGTTCGCCGCTCCGATCGAGACCGGTTAGCTCCGCTTATTTTATCACCCGCCTAAAGCTTTTAACATTCTTTTTGTAGTAATCACTAAGCAGATTTGACTCCACTACTCCCCGTGAGGAAGAGGCATGGATAAACAATATTTTATCTTGACCTACGTAGGTTATCATTCCACTGTGGTACCATTTAGAGCCTTTTTTCTTGAACTTGAAGTAGACCAAATCCCCTTTCCTTAGACCATCCCATCCTCTCCTTTTACCAACTTTTGATTGTTCTTTTGCAGTACGAGGAAGCTTGATTCCGATCGTTTTATAGGAGTTTTTGATTAACCCGGAGCAGTCAATCCCTGCCTTGGTATTACCTCCCCATTTGTATGGGGTGCCGATGTAGGTTCTGCCTGTAGCAATCACTGTTTCAATGTTTTGATTGCGCTTCTTCTTTTTTCGTTGCGATTCAGCAGTAAAAACCAATCCAGTTAGAAAAAACAAGACAATGAATAATCGAACGTATTTAATGCATTTACTCACTTCGAGATGTTACGATTTGAATTTTACTTGGTTAATCAATTTTTATGCCTGCCTTATTATTTTGTCAAAATACAGAATAAATCAAGATTGCCATCATCTTGTTTTTTTAAACTAAAGTCATCGATTGTGATTGATTTTACCAACTCATCACCCGTGTCATTTAGTTTATTTCTATTCATCCTGTTTAATAGATCATAAGGGATTCGTAAAATGCTAGCAGGTAGTCTATGCTGCAAGTTTAGGATATCGAAACGCATGATTTTATTGACCGACGCTCTATTGCGCTCATGATACTCAAGCACTTTATCGTCACCGGCAATACCATTCATTTCAACATTCTCAAAATACTTTTTACACATCGAGGTGAGTTCGTCTCCCGTATATTCCCGTTCATGCCAAGGATTTCTAGAAAGGGTCATTTTGATATTTGGAGTAGTAATTAGCGCTCTACCACCTGGCTTCAAAACCCTATGAATTTCTTGAACAAACCCTTCATCATCTTTTACATGTTCGATTACTTGAAAAGTGACAATCGTATCAAAGGAATTATCTTCAAAAGGGAATGGCGGAAATACGCCACTCATAAATTTGTAATCTGAATACTTTTTTTCAAGTGTTTCTATTACTGATTTGATCTTATCGATTCCTACATACGAATTGGCAAGGGGAGCTAAGAGCTCCACACCACGACCTTCTCCGCACCCCAACTCTAAAAGATCTCCCTTAACGAAAGGTTTGGCTTGATGGTATGCCGATAGTAACCGCTGATGGATCACATTGTCTGATGGAATTTTATCAGAAGCAATTTCTGTAGTGTATACGCTCATTAGATTAAAGGTATGTCGTACGATTTTTGTTTAAAGAGCACAAAGAAAATCAATTATATAGCTAATTTGGATATCTATGAGAACAGGTCGACTTTTATTGAGTGTAATTGTGGTCTTAATCACATTTTCTGCAAGCGCAATAAACTTTTCGAGAGTTAATATAGCATGGCAGTATAACCTCAATTTCAATGTAAAGATGGCGCATAGGGTTGTCAATACTGATGATGGTATTGTCGTTTTTTTGCGCGTTTCCTCAGACTCTTTGTCATTTTGGGATTATGAATTACTTGTTCAAAATGGATATGAATCCGAATCTCATCGAACGATAACACCTCAAATCGATACGCTTAAAAACGACAGCAGTGAGATGTTTTTGAAATTAATTTTACGAGATATTGAGGAAAATCTTTTGGTAGTCAAATTCTCCAAATCAGAGAAGTTCTATTTCTATGATGCTTCACTTAAAATAGGGAACCTGTCTTTTCCATCAATATATCCAGTAGATGAAGAAGGCTTGCCAATTTTAGAGAATTATATCAACCGATCAGGCTTTAGTTGGCAAGGAAATGATTCTTTTCTTGCATCACAATATCCGGAAGATTTCCAACCTGCAGATCCACCAATGGCCGATATGAAACCGTTAGTGCCTCAAGTTGAAATGGATACATCTTTTCTTTATGTCAATGGAGAAGAATTTCTTGAAAATAAATTTTACACGCTATTAAAAGATTCCTCCGCCTCGCTGGGGGTTACTACTCTGCGAGTAGCACCGTATTTTCCAAAGTATCGTCAACTTGGAGAATTGGTAGAAGCGATGCTGTATTTGACAAGCGAACAGGAACGCAAAGAGATGCTGAAATCTAAGAATCCTAAGCAGTCTTTTGATTCATTTTGGATGAATACCTACTCTACAAAATCCTTGGCAAGAAATGCAATTCGCGGATATTATAACCTGGTCGAACAGGCTAATGTCTTATATACAGATTTTAAGCCAGGATGGAAAACAGACAGAGGGATGATGTATATTGTCTATGGCCGTCCCGATGAAGTATATAGAACGGGAAATTCAGAAGAATGGTATTATGACAGAGGGACTGCTTTTGAGTTCACAGTGATCTCCACATTTTTTGCACCCAAAACGTTTACTTTGCGTCGAAATAGAGAATTCGAAGAGCAATGGTACAACCAAATAGCGGCAATCCGTCGTTGATAGATGAATAAGAAATCTGATATAATTTACGGCATTAGAGCAGTAATTGAGGCCGTTAAATCTGGACAGCATTTAGAGCGAGTATTTATTCAAAAGAGCTTAAAAGGAGATCTTTACAAAGAATTGATGCAAGCATTACATCAGAGTACAACGCCCATCTCTAAGGTACCTTCAGAACGAATAAATAAGTTCACAAAAAAAAATCATCAAGGGGTTGTAGCACTCATCTCGCCCATTCAATATCACTCATTAGAGCATTTGGTGCCACGCTTATTCGAAGAGGGTAAAAATCCCTTGATTTTAGTGCTAGACGAAATCACTGATGTTAGAAATTTTGGTGCTATTGGTAGGACTGCCGAGTGTTTGGGGGTTCATGGATTGGTAATACCTTCGAGAGGAGGAGCTCAGGTAAATGAAGACGCAGTAAAAACATCTGCAGGCGCATTTAATTACCTGCCAGTTTGTAGAGAAAAGAGTCTTCTGGATGCTATTCGATTTTTACAAGAGTCTGGAATTAATATTGTCTGCTGTTCTGAAAAGACCGATAATTCGCTGGACCAAATAAACTTCACTGTTCCAACAGCCATAATTATGGGTTCAGAAGAACGCGGTATCTCAGATGACATCATAGACATGTCAAATGAAATCGCTAAAGTTCCCATGTCAGGTTCGATAGAATCGCTAAACGTAGGCGTGGCAGCAGGTATGGCACTATATGAGATACAACGCCAACGAAAAGTTTAGATAAATTTTTCTCCTTTTTCAGATTTCACATCTGTGATAAATTCTCGGAAAATAGAAGAATCCTCTTTTTTACAAATTAGAAGTACGTCATCAAAGTCAGCTATTAAAAAACCTTCGCACCCTTGAGCAACGATGACTTTATCTTTCTTCCCCTTGATATAGTTGTTTTTAGAATTGTAGGTAATTGCTGAGCCTTCTATCACATTATCATCTTCATTTTTGTCTTTTATTTCATGCAATGCGTTCCATGAACCTAAATCTGACCATCCAAAATCTCCCGGAACTACATAAACATTTTCTGCTTTTTCCATGATTGCATAATCAATGGAAATACTCTTGCATTGACTATAGGCATCTTTAATAAAAGCGCGCTCATTTTCCGTGAAGTACTCATTTAGCCCAGCAGCGAAAATTCCTGCAATTTCTTCGTCATGTTTTTCAAAGGACTTTATAATAGAATCAATACTCCAAATAAAAATTCCAGAATTCCACAAAAAGTCTCCACTTTCAATGAATTTGGCTGCAAGATCTGCCTTTGGTTTTTCCGTAAAGGTTTTTACCTTCTTCACCGCGACTCCAGGATCACTGATGTATTGAATGTATCCATACCCAGTTTCAGGACGATTTGGTCTAATACCAATAGTGATGAGTTTTTCTTCGTTTGATGCACTATCTACTGCCGTAGAAATTACATTTTGAAAATCTTTTTCTTTGAATATTGCATGATCAGAAGGGCTAACCACTAAAACAGCATTTGGATCCTTTTTTAGGATTTTATATGAAGCATATGCAATACATGGGGCTGTATTTCTTTTTTCTGTCTCCAATAAAATCTGATCTTTTCCAATTTCTGGTAATTGTTCGCTAATATGATCTTCATACTTCTCATTAGAAACAACCCAAATCTTATCAGGAGTTGTGATTTCAGCAAATCGATCAAATGTCATTTGAAGCAAGGATCTGCCAGTGCCTAAAACATCTAAAAATTGCTTTGGTTTCGCCTCTCGACTATATGGCCAAAATCGAGTTCCGCTACCGCCGGCCATAATCACAACATAAATATTTGTACTCATAAGATTTTGTGAGAAATTCGCATTATAAATAACTGTCGCAAATATAGTTCAATCCCCAAGCGTTATGGGAACGCTTAACGTCCAAGAGGACAATTTGTTTGCGATCATGGTTTTGATTAACTTTTTACTTTACATCAATCTGGGAGATGGAGACAACTGAAGAAGTGAGTCTTAAGGAAAACCTCAAACGTGTATTTGGATATGACAAATTCAGAGGTAAGCAAGAGGATATAATTACGAATATTCTTGATAGGCATAATACGTTCGTAATTATGCCTACCGGTGCTGGTAAGTCCTTGTGTTATCAGTTACCTGCAATCGTACAAGATGGCACTGCAATTGTGATTTCACCACTTATTGCACTCATGAAGAATCAAGTTGATCAAATGAATGCTGTTGGTATACATGCACGATTTTTAAATTCAACGCTTACCAAGTCAGAAAGCAATAAAGTGAAAAAGGATACCATTTCCGGATCCGTAAAATTGCTTTATGTCGCACCTGAATCTTTGACTAAAGAGGAAAATGTAGAATTTCTGAAACAAGCCACAATTTCATTTGTAGCCATTGATGAAGCACACTGTATTTCTGAATGGGGACACGATTTCAGACCTGAATACAGACGCATAAAGGATATTATTGGGAAACTAGGAGACATTCCTATGATTGCCCTCACAGCTACTGCCACTCCCAAAGTGCAGTTAGATATCCAAAAAAACCTTTCGATGGATGGAGCGCAGTTGTTTAAAT
>CAZWLS010000209.1:0-7595 GCA_964634415.1 uncultured Roseivirgaceae bacterium
TTAACCCCAATTTTATCCTTAAAAAAGTCGCCGTATATCGAATAGAATCTCTCTCCTCTACCGCATTTATTTGTTCTTGCAGTGATGGGGCATTACCAGCCTGAATAGCCTGAAGCAATTGAATTTGACTAATCAAATCATTCATTGCAAGTGAGTCTTCTTCCCGCTGCTTACTGCTCTCATTTAATAACCTTTCATATGTTTCTAATTGCTGATTCATACTATTAAGCCTAAGTGCTACAGAATCAATAACTAGACTGTCCTGCCCAATTGAGAATTGGATAGTAAGCAGTGTTAAAATGGTGAAGAATAATTTATTCATGGTATTCTTTACTAAGCCGGTTATGTCTCGAGGTTATATTGAAATTAACAAAAGTGACATAAAAAAAGGGCTCGATGAGCCCTTTTTAAATTCTTTATGCAATCTAGAATTATCCAATCTCTACCAATTCAATATCGAATACAAGGTCTTTACCTGCTAATTCATGATTAGCATCTACGGTAATTACTTGATCCGTAACAGCAGTGACGCTGACATAAGTTTGATGCCCTAAATCATTCGTTGCTACCAATTTCTGACCAACTTCTGGATTCATATCTTCAGGTAATTGATCTTTTGGTACTTCTTGAATTAACTCTTCTCTTCTTTCGCCATATGCCTCAGCAGAAGGGATAGTTACTGTTTTCTTCTCTTTCAGTTCCATTCCATTCACTGCTTCATCAAAGCCTTTAATCATTTGTCCACCTCCTACTGTAAACTCAAGTGGATCACGTCCTTCAGAAGAATCAAACACTTCTCCAGAAGTCAGCTTACCTGTATAATGCACTTTTACCTTGTCGTTAGCTTTAGCTTTCATTTTTTCTTTTCTTGTAAATAATGCTACAAAGGTAAGTAATTAAATAAGGGATGTTTTTATTATCAATAATTTATATGTAACTACATTAAATGTATTTACGTATATTTAAAAAATTAATACTGAAAGGATAATAAAATGCAAAAAGTAATTCACAAATCAGAGACTAGAGGCACCGCCAACTTTGGGTGGTTGGATAGCAAACATACCTTCAGCTTTGGTCAATATTTTAATCCTGATCGAGTAAGGTTTGGAATGTTGAGAGTACTCAATGATGATGTAGTTATAGGAGGAGCTGGTTTTCCAACACACCCTCACAGTAACATGGAAATTGTATCTATCCCATTGAATGGATCTTTAGCACATAGAGATAGTACTGGTACAGAAAAAGTGATTCAGACAGGTGAAGTACAGATAATGAGTGCAGGTAGTGGTATCACCCATTCGGAATACAATGCAAGCAAAATAGATGAAGTAAATTTTCTTCAAATATGGGTACTCCCTAAAGAAGAGAATATTACTCCTAGATATGATCAGAAGCTCTTTAATTCAATCGACAGAAAGAATAAATTCCAAACTGTGGTTTCTCCAACAGAAGATAACTCTCTCTGGATAAATCAAGATGCTTGGTTTTCTTTGGCAGATATTGATGCAAATACATCAATATCTTATAAAGTAAATCAAAGTGGAAATGGTGTCTATATCTTTTTGATTGATGGAGAGCTAGAGATTGACGGTACACTGCTAAATAAAAGAGATGCAGCAGCTGTTACTGATACTGAAATGCTAGAAGTTAAAGCTAAGACTGGCTCCAAAGTATTAGTAATTGAAGTACCAATGAATTAAGCCATGGGAGAATATAAAATACCTTCGAAAACAAGCATCGGACATGTCCATCTGAAAGTTTCCAACATTCAAAAGTCACTTGACTTTTATTGTGGACTATTAGGGTTCGAATTAATGACAACATATGGTGAAGATGCCGCCTTCATTTCTGCAGGTGGCTATCACCATCACATTGGTCTTAATACTTGGATGAGCAAAGATGGAAAACCTCCATCTAGGGAGAATACCGGACTATTTCATGTAGCGATACTCTTACCAGCAAGAGAGGATCTTGCAATTCTTGTAAATCGATTAAGAGCAGCTAAGTACCCAATCTTGGGAGCATCTGACCATGGAGTATCTGAAGCTATCTATTTAAACGATCCAGATCAAAATGGCATTGAACTATATGTTGATAGGCCTAGAGAGGAGTGGCCAATGATGGAAGATGGAGGTTTGAATATGTACACGAGGCCATTAGATATGGAAGATTTATTAAAGAATGTTAATTAACTGATCATCTTCAATGAACAAACGTATGTGAATTAAGACTTAAAGCATTAGGGAAATACAAACCCTTTTGCTTTAATTCGTTTAAGCACTTAATCTCACTACACTTACCTATTAAAATGCTTATTAAAAAACAGATTGTAATTTTTACCATACTTACTTTTTCTCTTCTTCCAAATTCATATTCCCAAATACCCACATTAAATCCATTCTTTTTTGGATACAACGACAAGGAATCAAAGGTTACTCCTTCTAACCTTACTTCTATTGGAAAGTATTATGCTGACAATAATTGGAATGCAGGCAACTTATTTTTAAAAAATGGTGATTCTCTAGTTGCATATTATATGAGATATGATCTAGTTAGAAATCACGTAGAAATAATCATTGACACAAAAATTAAAGCAATTAATGGAAGCTTTATTGATAGTCTAGAATGGTTTAGTATTGGAAGGTTAAGGCCTGAAAAATATGTCAATAAGAAAATTACCACACTCAGAAATGAAGCTGATATTTCAGGTTTTACTGAAATTCTATGTGATGGGAATATCAAGCTATACAAATGTAAAATGGTGTTTGCACCACGACAGGCCACTTCCCCTACTTTGGTAAATGATACTGATAGTGAAGTTCAAGTATTGGAAAAGTATTATTATGTAAAAGATGGAGAGCTTTTTGAGATAGGAAACAGTAAAAAAAGGAATTTGAATTTCTTAGACGTTAATGGCTTGGAGGGATTTGTGAAGCAAGAAAATTTGAAATTTAGCAATGAAAGAGATTTAATTGAAATAGCTGAATTTGTAAACGGCAGGTAACAAAAAAGGGTGATCTATGATCACCCTTTTAATTATCTATTAGATTTATTCCTATTGATTCTCTGCGAATGGTGTAGGGAATTCACTTAATCTTGCATCCCCAGTTCTATCCAATGGTAAATCACTAAGTCGACTGTACCTTCTTAGATCAATCCAACGATGACCTTCGCCGAATAATGAATATCTCCTCTGAGTAAGCATCTCATCTTCAACCTCAGAATCGCTGGCTGGATCGGCTGTAGAAGCACCAAGTCCTGCAGCTCCTCTTATAATATCCAATACACGAATAGCCTCAGCATTGTCAGTTCCAATGTTTGCCTCAGCATAAATCAGAAGCAACTCTTCATTTCTAATTATTGGAACAGGAGATGTATTTGAAGCATACATTGTTACTTGTCTATCACCAGTTAAACCATCAAAAGTTACCGTAATCGGTCCTTCATCTGGATCATCTTCTGGATCGAAAAGACTAGTTTTTGCAGCAACTCTGGTGTCACCAGCTTCAGCATCAGCTTCGAAAGAAGGGTGCGCCATATAGCGTTGCTGATTAGGAACATAGAAAAGTGGATTTGCAATATCATTTCCAGTTAAACCAAAAACGTGAACAGGTCCTGCATCTAAGCTTCCGGTTTCATCCATAAATGAATCTGCAAGCAGCGTCAATGCACCAGCCTTATCATCTTGATAGATAGCAGTTCGAGCTGCAATTGCTCTATTAAATTGAGAAAATGCTGATGGCGTTCCAAATCCATTGCTCACCGCAAAATCAAATGAGTCCTCACCTGCGTCAAATTCGCTTGCTGCGTTCTGCAACTCATCGTTTGCATCATCCAACATATCTCGAATTGCAGTTAATGCTGCGTCATACCCAACAAAAGCACCTAAGTTATTTGGGTCAGACACATCAATTCTAATCCCGTTTGAGAATTGACGATTTGCAACCATCAATAAAGCATACGCTTTATAAGTTCTTGCATACCCTCTATAACCATCTAACGCTTCATTGCTTAGTGCAGTACCAGAATTATCAACCGCAGTAATTAAAAGGTTCGCAGATTGAACGATTTTATACCATGCTGCATAAGCTCTAGTAGTCAAAAATCCATTATTGTCTAATGGACCAATTAGGATTTCACCAGTGTATCTAGGGTCTACCTGAGTCAAATCATTGTACTCTCTACCTAAAATACTAACAGTCTGATAATGGAATCCCATATCATTTCTCATAACAGCCTCTAAACCGGTTGTTAATAATCTCAAATCCTGCTGCGAAGCCCCCTCTTCAAAACTTGAAACAGTTGGCGCATTTGGATTGGGTACTTCATCCAATGAACACGCAGAAAGCGCTATCAGGACAAATACAAATGCTATTTTATTATATATCGATTTCATAATTATATGTCCTTTCAATTAAAATTTGATATCTAAATGGAAGTTGATAAACTTACTCGCTGCGTATGGAGTCACCTCTACGGTGTTTGCAAGTACGTTGTTACCGAAGTTAGAAGCTTCAGGATCATAACTATTGTAGTCGAAGATGTTAATTAAGTTTCTTCCTGAAACACCTACTTTAACTTGCTGTAGCTGAGGAATTACATCACTTGGAATAGTATAGAATAATCCAATTTCACGCAATCTCATATATCCAGCATCTTCGATTACTGGATCAGGGTTAGCAAATGCCTGACTAGCTCGATAAGCACCGTTTGTCAATGTACCACTTGGATCTAATCCAGTGTCATCGTAGTCCCAAGTTGTTCCAGCTAGATCATAAAGTAAAGTTGTCAAGTTGATTGCATCTCCACCTTTTTTCCAGTGCCATAGGAATGTCAAATCAAAGTTTTTATAGCTAATAGAGTTGAACCATGACATTTGGAAGTCTGGCTCTGCATTTCCATAAACAGCAAATCCGTCACCATCAGGGTCACAATTATCGCAATCTGAAGCTATATAAGTACCTACTATCTGCGTAGCACTTTCACCCTCTTTAATAAGGTATGTACCTAACGAAGCTGCAAATCCACCAGTTGTAAATGCAGGCACATCGAGCTTAGTTACTTTAGACTTGTTCTTCCACCATCTTAAAGTTGAATTCCAAGTTATATTGTCATTCTGAACAACAGTAGCATTTAATCCAATTTCAACTCCTTTATTTTCTAGTTCTGCACCATTTACTACACGATTTGTAAATCCTGAAGAAGGCTCATTCTGTGCTTGAAGCAATACGTCTTTAATCTTCTTGTTGTAGTAATTAACAGTCAAACCAATTCGATTATCCAACAAACCAATGTCTGCACCAATTTCTAATTCTGTCTGTCTTTCCGGCTCAACATTCACATCTCCAAGCAAGTTTCCTGGAGACACACCAGCGTTTCCATTGATAAACTGTGGATTAGTCAAAATAAATCTTTGATTGAATTGAGAGAATCTTCCAGATTCACCATATGCAACTCTTGGTTTGAAATTATTTAAAACAGGTACATTCCAAAAATCAAACTCGTGAAGGTTAATTGCCAAACTAGCTTTTGGATAGTAATAAAGCTTATTAGCATCTCCATTGTTAGTTGATTTATCACCTCTAACTCCAACTGTTGCGATGATCTTATCCTGATAATTAGCCTCCTCTTGAATAAAGAAACCCTGATCTTCTTGAGGTGTGATTATTTGCTGAACACCAACATTGGCTGATTGACCAAGATTAGTTTGTGAACCATTCAAACCTGTGGCAGTCGTAATCACAGTATTCTTATCAAAATTCTGTAAGAATGAACCAACTTGAGTAGTTAAGCTTAGTCCATTATCCATAAAATATGAATGCACTAAAGAAGCAGTCATATTATAGTTCGTATTAATAGTAGACCCTGAAATTGCAGCACCGCCAAGTGAAGTAGTTGGTCTAAAGTACGAAAGGGTTCCAGGGAAAGTACTGGTAGTCCTTAGTGTATATTGATCAATACCTCCTTGTAATACAAGTTTAAGTTGGTTATCATCTTTAGTAAGAATCTTAACATTAGTTGTAATACCACCAATGTATCGATTTACTTCCTCACGGTTAGTAGTTACAGCAATAGTTTCTAGCACGTTAGATCCTGCTGGACCAGCCGGATAAACTCCATTAACCGGTGTTAGATCTTGCCATGGATACGTAAATGCTAATGCATAACCAACAGTTCTGTTTTGGTTACCATTATTAAAGAATCCTTTATCTGTTGTTGAGTTGATATAGTTGTTAGTAACATAAATATCAATCCAGTCATTGAATTTATGACCTACATTTAAACGAACAGATTCTTTAGCATAACCCGTATTCTCAACTAATCCAGGCTCGTCTTTAACAGTCAGTCCAAAGAAAAAATCAGTCTTCTGATCACCACCTGAAACAGATAATCTAGAAGTCCTTGATACTCTTACATGATCAAAAACAGCTGCCTCATAATCTCTGAATTCACCATTATTAAATGCTGTAACAGCAGCTGGACCTCCAATTGCTGAAACTTCAGATTCGTCCCAATCTCTTAAACCTAGCAATCGTGTTGGAGATCTTAGACCAATGGTTTGAGAGAAACCAACTTGAGCTTTTCCGCTCTTCCCTCTCTTAGTTGTGATTATTACCACACCTCCGGCTGCACGTGAACCATAGATAGCGGCTGCAGATGCGCCTTTTAATATCTCGATAGACTCAATGTCCTCCGGATCAATATCTGCGATTCTATTAGTAGCATCATCTTGATTAGTCGATGGATTACCTCCACCTGCTGCTTCAGACACAATGTTGTTACCTAGTGATGTAGTAGAGTTATCGATATAAACACCATCAATGATAAATAGTGGTTGCTGATCTCCAAAAATTGAAGTTACACCACGCAATCTCATTGAAATACCACCACCTGGCGCTCCTGAATTGGCTCTAATATCAGCACCTAAAAATTTACCAGAAAGTGAACCATCTAATGTTGATTGGTTAGTAATTCCAGTAAGATTCTTGGATGAAATAGAAGCCACAGAGTTTGCCAGATTAGACCTTTTAACAGAGGTCGCAAGTCCTGTTACCACCACTTCGTCAAGATTAGTCACATCAGTCTGCATTGAAATATCTCCTGCATCTGAAGCAGCAATTTCAATACTTGTATAACCAATCGATGTGAATACAAGTGTAGAGCCAGAAGGCACTGACAACTCATATTCTCCATTAATTCCTGTAATAGTTCCGTTTGTAGTCCCTTTAACTAATACAGTAACCCCCGGTAGTCCTTCACCATTTGCAGCGTCGGTAACCGTTCCACTGACCCGTACATCCTGGGCCATCAAAAAACTAATGGGAACCATTAAGGCAAGTACCATTAGTTTTCTTTTTAAGTAGTTTTTCATCATAGTAGAGTTTTTAACTTAAAAAATTTAACAATACGATAAAACTCTCGAAATAATCGATAAATAGCAAAGATCTACTAATGAAAATAGTTGCTTATGCAACTTTGGGTTGTAAAGAAATACGCAATCAGAATAATCTTCCGTTTGAGGTTATATATCACTCGCTTTCAAGATAATCTTTCCCTTAACTGCTCGATCTTCGATGCTTCGCAATGCGTCTCCA
>CAZWLS010000210.1:0-7556 GCA_964634415.1 uncultured Roseivirgaceae bacterium
CTTTGTGTTGTATGATCTTACTGTTCTTGGTAGTACATAAAAGCCGGGGTAGTTCATCCTTTAGCTATGTAGAGAAAAGTCAGGATGAATGGGTCATCAAAAGTTATAATCCGGAAAATGAAACATCAAAAGAGCTAGTTAATGTACTCGAAGGGTCTGAAGACTACTGTTGGACGCCAAAAGAAGAGATCTTAATGGCATCTGGGAGTAAACTCTATGTTTGGAAAAATCAAACATCATGGACAGAGTTTGCTGATTTATCTAGTTATGGGATAGCTAACATCACTCGGGTTTCACTTTCTCCAGATGGTAAGAAGCTTGCAGTTGTAAGTAATTGATTTACAATTTCCCAGTTTCGATTAACTCTAAGATCTTTCGTATTTGCCTTAGCGCACGTCCATATTGATACTTTAAATTGTTTGTATCATTATTTACATACACAATCCAGTTTTTAAACTGAGTTCCGTAAAAGAATTCAGGATTCTCAACTTCACCGGTAATTAAATCGATCTCGGTTAAGACCTTTGGGTAATAATTTTCATCAAGAGCCTTAGTTAAATTATCCTGATCTCTTTCGACAATTTCATACATCCATCTCAACCTTAATAGTTCCTTCTTTAAATCATCTGACTCCAGAAGTTTGAAATCCCCGCTTTGCAACAAAGAATTGATAGTGAAGCTCTCAGGAAAAAAGAAATTGTAGCTTCCAACAACATTCAAACTTTGAAAAAGGCTATCCTGATATTGTCGCTCTGAATCGGTTATGAGCAGTTGAAGTATCCCCTCTACTTTTATCAATTTACGTTCGCTAAATTGGAAGCTTGCATCGAGATTGGTTGAATCGCGAATGAGGTCTGATTTTATATCGTTTATAAATTTTGTTTCTAGCTGGCTCTCTTTGCTGGCTTCTGCCATATTATTCAGCCAAAAAGCAACCGTGATACCTATGATCACGATTACCAATTCTATAAAATATTCTTTCCAACTTGATTTTGCCATGGTAACTAATAAGATATGAGCGCAGCAAATAAGGTTGCATCTTTACTCAAAACGTAGTTGCCAAAAGCTTATTAACTATTCAGCACGCTTGTAGTTTATGCGCCACGAAAGCTGCCAATTTTCTCCACCATCTGTAGACGCCTCCCAATCCCAATCAAAAGAATCTTCAGTTATATTGTAAAACCTCATTCTTGAGATTGATGTACTCCCATTGGGAAGTGTACGCGGACGCGTCATTTGAAATATTCGAGTATCACCTTCCATAATACCAACTAGATCTATATATCCCCCATTGCTGTCTGCCCACGCTTGATGCCATTTCCCATCTTGAGGACTAAAAGTGCTAATGCTCGTACCTAGATACCCCTTAAAGTTTCCCTCGGTTGCTTCAAAATTTTCCTGAATCACACGCCCATTTAGCTTCTTTTCTATCAAGTTAGTCCCCTTACCCCCTTGCCAGGTAAGCTCCCATTTACCTACCCAAAAGTCGAGTTTAGATAAATCTTCAGGTGAAGGCTGAGGTGCCTGGGCCAATGATGTCATGCCGAGAATTAATGCTGTTAGTGATAAAATTGCTTTCATAAATATTGAGTTTTTATAATTCCAATAATAGCATGAGCACTTGAGTATCGCTTAGATACAGAAATAGTTGAAGTAAATATTAGCTAATATTTATCTCCAAACCTCGATTCATTCTTATCTTGAAGTGAACATTATCGTTAAAGACCGACTATGTCGTGGGAAATAATACTCTTCTTAACATCTGCCATTCATGGGGTAATTCTTGCCCTAGCATTTATTAGCGATTACAAAAACAGCAGAAAAGTATTTCTTGGTATTTACTTATTGTCATTCTCCGTGACTATACTTTATTACGTCAACTTCTGGACAAAAGCATTTCAGCTATCTCCAATACTTCTGTGGTTTTGTGTCGGATCTAGTTGGATCATGCCTTTTACATTCTACTACTACATGAATGAAAAGGCTTCTATGGGTAACTTGAAGTATCACCTAATTACACCAATCATATTTACGATTTACTGGTTCGGGTTAGGAACTTTACTGGCATCTTCAGCCTATTTCAAAGTCGTTCAATCAATTATTATTATCGCTCAGCTTTTAACTTTTATTTCATACGGTATCGCCACCATGAAGTCATCCCCTACCAGCAAGCAGAATGTGATATTTTACTTACCGTATTCCTTTTTCATTATCGGCCTAATAGCTTATCACCTTTCCGTATCATTAGGTTTTTATACCCTTAGGATTGACTATATCATTTGTGGAGGTTTCGTCATCCTGACGTACGGAATTACTTATTTGAGCGAGTATAGTTTTATAAAAGACAAAGTAAGACCGAAATATTCATCGAGCAGTTTAACCAAGGAAGACGGAGATTATCTCGTGCAAAAAATTAATGCTGTACTTGAACAGAATAAATATTATAAAGATCCTGACTTTAACCTCTCTTCCTTTGCTGAGAAATTGGGGGTTCCCAAATATCGAATATCACAAGCGTTAAATGCTTTTTCAGAAAAGTCTTTCTCAGAGTTAATAAATGAATTTAGAATTGAAGAAGCCAAAGAAAGATTAGTGGAAAAGTCATCTAGCCATCTTAAGCTAGAGGCGATAGGTGAAGAAGTTGGGTTCAGGAATAAAGTCTCTTTCTACAAAAATTTTAAAAAACTTGTAGGCTCTTCGCCAGGGGAATATCGAGAAGATCATGTCAAGAAAAGTGCATAGGATCTAACATTGATGCCCGATGTGAGTTTATAGCTCATGGGAATATTTAGTAGAAAGTCACCAAAGGACAAGCTTCAAAAAAAATATGAGAAGCTAATGAAAGAGTCATATAACCTCTCAAAGAGTAATAGAAAAGCCAGCGATCAAAAAGTAGCAGAGGCGGAAGAGGTACTTAAGGAAATCAATGCTTTAGTCTAAATGGGAGTTAGACGTCCCTGGAATATTGTAAATGTGCCCATTTACAGTCTAGCTACCTACGTAGGTGAAAATATCAATATGAACATTTGCACGTATGTTTCAGCGGTAAGTATGAAACCAAAGATCTACATGATAGCTGTAGACTACAGTACCCACACTTACGAAATGTTAAAGAATGGTGCCAAAGCAGTGTTGCAATTGTTAGATCAAAGTCAAATCAATTTAGTAAAACCTTTAGGTAAAAAGACAGGAAAGAATTTTGACAAGCAGCAATATCTCCAAAAGAAAGAACACCTCTCTGTCTGGAATGGACACACAGTATTGAGAGACGCATGCGCCTATCTCGAATTAAACATACTTGATCAAAAAAACATCGATGGAGATCATCAGCTTTTTTGGTTTGAAGTGAAAAAATCAAAAACCATATCCGAAGATGGGATACTTATGTTTCAAGATTTAATCAATCAAGGTATAATCCTATAAGCTTGTATGCATATAAATAAGAGAGATTTAGATGGTCTAGAAAGACGGTTTCGATTGAACATTATCAATTCAATCACTGGCATCAAGCCAGCTAATCTTATTGGAACCAAATCAAATTCAGGGCATTCCAATGTTGCCATTTTTAGCAGTGTGGTTCATTTGGGAAGCAATCCAGCATTAATTGGTTTCATCATGAGACCTACAGAGGATGTCCCGAGGCATACGTATGATAATATTAAGGAAAATGGTGCTTACACCATCAATCAGATTCCAACGGCGATTGTAGACAAGGCTCACTACACATCAGCTAAGTTGGACCGGTCTATCTCAGAATTTGATAGGTGTGGCTTGACGGAAGAATACATTAATGTTTTTCAAGCTCCTTTTGTAAAAGAGTGTCACATAAAAATGGGACTCAATTTTATTGAGGAAATACCTATCAAGGTAAATGGCACAATAATGATGGTGGGTGAGCTCCAAGAGCTTATTATTCCTGATCAAGCAATAAATGAAAAAGGCTATATAGACTTGTCCGTTTTTAATACTTCCGGGATTTCGGGATTAAATAATTATTACAGTCTATCACCGATAGCCACGTTCCCATATGCCAGACCGGAAGAGATCCCGGATTTTTCAAAATGAAGAAACAGCATTTACCATCAAAAATCTGTGTGAAATGTGGAAGACCCTTCGATTGGAGAAAAAAATGGAAGGCGGTTTGGGATGACGTCAAGTACTGCAGCGAGCAATGCAGGAGAAATAAAAACCGTTTAGCATAAAATCAATACGTAAAGACAGGCAACTACGTATTTTTAACATGTAAGCGTTATTTATATGTCTGATAGAAAAAACAAATACCCAATGGGGGTTGCACTAGGTATTTCAATTGGCACTGCCATTGGAGTGATCACTGGAGATTTAGCTCTTTGGCTCAGTTTAGGTATCGCAATTGGCGCAGGTATGGATAGAAAAAAGAGTAGAAGAAGTGCCTGCTGAATAAAGACATAAAGCGAACTATATCAACGCCTTGTTTGTATTACTGCAACAACAGATTTAGTTCGATGAAAAACGTACTCATAATACTCTCAATCATAGCTGTCACTTCATGTACTAACAGCGAGAATAAAAAAGAAAGTGATGAGCAACCTCAAATAGCGATTGGCACAATTGAGATTGTATCCGAATTAGATATCAACCCGGGTAATGTAGCAGTCTCAAAAAAAGGAAGGGTATTTACTAGTGTGCATCCAATGCGTTCACAAGGACTTCAATTGATAGAAGTTCTAGATAATGAGTACTTAGCCTTTCCTGACACTTCATTGCAATCAAGACCTGATCAAAAGAGCAATGATAAGCTAGACACTCCTCTTGGAGTCATATTTGATAAAAATGACCGGCTTTGGGTCGTTGATGCAGGACTTACAATTGGAAAAACAAGAGTTTTCGCATTTGATATTGATGAAAAGACTCTCCTGTACCGCTTTGATATCCCTGAGAATTTCGCCCCAACGAATAGCTTTGTTCAGGATTTGGCAATTGACGAAAATGACGGGTTCGTTTATTTGGCCGATTTTGGTAATCCCGGAATCATCACGATTAATTTGAATGACACAACATTTAGCAAATTCTCTGACTCAACAATGTTCGCAGAGGATAAAGACATCATTATTGATGGAGAAATCTTATTACTAAATGGTGAAAATGCACGAATTGGCATCAATCCATTGACACTCTCTGCAGATCGAGAAACCCTTTACTATGGAGCTATGAATGGTAGCAAATGGTATAGTATATCGGCCGCATCCATCAAAAACAGAAGTAATGACGAAGAAGTGATACAGTCGATTTCGATTGTTGGCGACAAACCTTTTTCTGATGGTGTTGCGACAGATCAGAATGGAAACCACTACATAACCAATATCCAAAACTCTAGTATTGATATCCTCACTTCGGATGGAAATCTCTCTACCTTGATTGAAAGTGAATTATTGGACTGGCCAGATAATATAAGGATCCAAGGCGACTGGCTTTATGTCGCAGTAAATCAGCTTCACAAAGCTCCTGCATTTACAGGTGGAGTTGAGAAAGCATCACTGCCCTACCGAATTGTAAGGGTGAAATTTCAATAAAAAAAAGCTATCCAAAAATGGATAGCCTTTTCATTTTGAGTTTTTAGTCCTTGACCTTAGAGTTCATCTAGTGATTTTTTGTACATCCTGAAGAAAAGGAACGGCAAAAATCCGAATCCAAATACAAGAAAGCTTACCGCGAGCATAAGTCCTGCACCCATAAGGTGTAGCATTTTCATTGTAATTGAAGTAAGTAGTAAAATGATTGAAGCAATACCGAATATATACTTCATCTTTTCTGACATCACTTCTCTTGCAAAGTTTCTGTATCTATTGACAAGCAATAGAGGTAAGAAAATAAATGCAATCCCAAGTCCTCCAATTCCTAGTAGCATCCCAGCACCTTGAAGATGGAGAACCTTAAACAATGCTCCAGCTGCCCATGTCAGCGAGAACAAATAACCTGATAAATAAGTCACTCTTTTCATAATGATAATTTTTGAGTAATTGAGTAAAAAAATAGTTTCCTTTTGAATTTCTTCCAACCCATTAGGGGCTGTCTGCACATATGCTTTTTCTAAAGCTTTTTCGAACGATAATCCCTTGGTCATCTCAATTTCGACCAGGCAACAGAAGTGATCAATGAGGTCATCTTTCAATATTTGACTTTTAATTGAACTGTTGTTGACTTCTTCAATTATTCGTTCTTCGTACTCTTCTGCTATCATAGGGCCGCTGAAGTTTTTAAGTCACTAAAAATTACTTTCTCGATGGTCTTAATAAAGTCCTGCATTTCATGTAGCAGCGTTTCCTTCTGCTCTTCTCCCTTACTGGTCAATTTGTAATACTTCCGTACTCTTTTGCCAATATTGACTTCTTCGAAAGTCAAAATCCCATCCTTAGTTAGCTTATGTAATGCCGGATAAAGAGAGCCATCTTTAAGATGTATTTTACCCTCAGTCTCTTCTTTCACTTTTTGCGAAAGTTCATAGCCATACATTTTACCATGCTCCGAAAGGAGTTTGAGTACGATGACTTCTAATGTCCCTTTTAACAGTTCTTTTGAATACATAATGCAACAATACATCATGTTTTGATGTATTGCAAATAAATACCTCATTATTTGAGGTATTGTGTGTAAAAACATTAATCAAAGGCTAAAAAAGAGGTTTATTGGATGTAATGAATTGAGAAAGTGATATTAAAACAACGATTTTCTCTATCACAAAAAATCACAATCATCTCAATAGAACAAAATCCACAATTAGTGAGTTAATATTTTGTATTCATCCATAATTACCTAATATCATTAGCTAATACGCGTGATTTGAATATTTTTAATATACCATAAGCAAAAAACACTTATGTCATTAAGAGAAATTGCTATCCTGTATGTAGATGATGAAGAGTTAAACCTATTCATCTTTAAGAATAATTTCGAATCCAATTATCCTGTCTTTACAGCTTCTTCAGGAGAAGAAGGGCTTGAAATTTTAAAGCAAAACAGTGATAAGATTATCGTGGTGATAAGTGATATGAGAATGCCAACGATGAGTGGAATTGAATTTATTAGCAAAGCCAAGGCACTCTACGACAATATTGTCTATTTCATTCTCACCGGCTACAATAGCAACAAAGAGATTGAACAAGCACTAGAAGATAAGCTTATAGCAAAATGGTTTAGCAAGCCATTCAGTGTTGAAAATATAGAATCTGCCATCCAGGAAGCGCTCCCAGAACTCGATATTTAGCGTTGCTACCCATATGCTACCCATAGTTTCTTTTACTCGATAGTAAAACCAAAGAATTTAGCAATCCATCAAAACCAGTTTGAGTATTGCTATGAAAATCAAGTTTCTACTACTATCGTTTCTAACCCTATTTATTACAAGAATATCATTGAGTCAATATGCTATTACAGGTGAAGCAACCCAGACTTTTGATCTTTCAGCTTTCACAGGAACAGGCTTTACTCCTGGCTCAGTTACGTCTGGCAGTCTAGATTCAGATATTTGGGGTGTTGATTTTGACAATGACGGTATGATGGACGCCAACTTCGGCGAT
>CAZWLS010000211.1:0-7492 GCA_964634415.1 uncultured Roseivirgaceae bacterium
GAGGAGAAGTTGAAAAATAAAATACATAACTTATTGAATGACTTGAATTTGTGATGAAAAGGCAAATTATTGGATTAAATAAACCAAAAGTGTTAATTTGCGAAGATTAGAAGGAAGAAGATAAATGGTCTTTCAAAGAGCGAGTCACCAATCTAACCTATAAACTGAATTGAGTAACGTATTACTAAATTTTTTGCTTGTAATAGTGGGTTTTGTCCTCCTTATCAAAGGTGCGGATTACCTAGTAAACGGAGCTTCTTCTTTAGCCAAACGTTTTAATGTTTCTGACATAGCCATTGGTTTGACTGTGGTGGCGATGGGTACCTCAGCTCCTGAATTAGTTGTGAACATTATTTCAGGTTCAGTACAAGATGGTGGCAGTGGGGCAAATGAGGTCGTATTTGGCAACATTATAGGCTCGAATATTTTTAACATTTTTCTCATTCTGGGAATTGCCAGTATCATATATCCATTAACTGTTGAGCGAAATGCCCTCTGGAAAGAGGTGCCTTATTCATTGCTTGCCACATTTATATTTTTCATTCTCGTTAACGATGCGTTGTTTTTTGGCTCAGACACCAATTCACTAGACGTTAGAGACGGCATTATTTTATTAGTAATGTTCGGCTTGTTCATCGTATATATTTTCATGAACCTGAGCCGAAATCCTGAGGCTGAAATGGAAGACATCGAGCTTCATGGTAGCTTGAAGACTACGCTAATGATCGTTCTTGGAATTGTAGGATTGGTGTTCGGAGGAAATTTAATTGTAGAAAATGCAGTGACTATTGCTAAGTTCTACCATGTAAGCGATAAGATGATTGGCCTTACAATTTTAGCCGCTGGTACCTCGCTCCCCGAGTTAGCTACATCTGCTGTTGCAGCATTCCATAAAAAATCAGATTTGGCTGTTGGAAATATAGTCGGATCAAATATTTTCAATTTATTACTTGTATTAGGAGCAACTTCAATAGTTCATTCACCACTAATCTACACCCCATCATTAAATATTGATCTTTACATAGTAATGTTGGGTACATTCCTACTGTTCATTTTCATGTTTACTTTGAACAAATACAAACTAGATAGAGCAGAGGGAATGATATATATTGTTGGCTTCTTAGCATACTCTTATTATCTCTTTGTGAGAGAAGGAATCTTTCCAGGTTTATTCTAAAATTCAATTAACATGCTTCCAAAGATTGACCCCACGACTACCGTCTCATGGGCAAAACTCAAGGATTTAGCTTTGCAACAAGGCGATATTCAAACTTTACTTAACGATTCTGATCGAATTGAAAAATTCACCTTTGATCATCAAGATTTTTATTTCGATTTCTCAAAGAATGAAGTTTCTGATGAAGTCTTTAAGACTTTAATTCAATTAGCAACAGAATGTGGACTAGAAGAAGGCATTAGTGCAATGTTTGATGGTCAGTCAATCAATGAAACTGAAAATAGGGCCGTACATCATGTTGCCTTGAGAAGTGAAACAAACGAAGATGTTAAAAGGGAGCTAGATAAAATTGAAAAATTCAGCAACCAGCTTCACAGCGGAGACATTAAAGGATTTGGTGGTGACACCATTACTGATGTAGTAAACATAGGTATTGGAGGATCAGATCTTGGGCCAAAGATGATAACCTATGCATTGAGACCATACTGGAAGCGGATTACACCTCACTTTATATCAAATGTTGATGCGGCTCAAATGGTTGAAACATTAGAAGGGCTAAATCCAAAGACTACGCTCTTCATTATAGCATCAAAAACGTTTACTACTCAAGAGACCATTACGAATGCACTGTCGGCAAGAGAGTGGTTTTTACAAAATGGCGGCAGTGAAGAAACGATACGCCAACATTTTGTAGCTGTCAGTACCAATGAAAATGCAGTCAACGAATTTGGTATTTCTAGCGAAAACATGTTCGAATTCTGGGATTGGGTTGGAGGTAGATTTTCATTATGGTCTGCAATTGGATTGAGTATTTCCTGTGCAGTGGGTTTTGAAAATTTTAAGTCCTTACTAAAGGGTGCTAACGAAATGGATGACCATTTTCAATCAAGCGCCCTAGAGCAAAATCTTCCGGTAATCTCTGCCCTAATTGGTGTTTGGTATAACAACTTCCGAGACTACGACTCAATGGCCGTGTTGCCATATGATCACAGATTAAGATATCTACCTTCCTACCTACAACAAGTAGATATGGAGAGTAATGGAAAATATATAGATAGATCTGGTAATGAAGTAACGCATCAGACGGGACCAATTATTTGGGGTGAACCGGGAACCAATGGGCAGCACGCATTCTATCAGCTTATACATCAAGGTACAAAAGTGATCCCTTGTGAGTTCATTGCGGTGGCTAAACCAGCACATACTCACGAGGATCATCATGAGAAGCTATTAGCCAACTTTTTTGCGCAATCAGAGGCCCTTTTGAAAGGAAAATCTTTGGATCAAGTAATGGACGAAATTGGCAGTGATTCAAATGATATTTTAAAGAACTCCAAAGTATTCAAAGGAAATCGTCCATCTACAAGTATTCTTATTAAAGAACTTACCCCATTTAACATAGGTAAACTAATCGCATATTACGAACATCGTGTCTTTACTCAAGGATTGATCTGGAACATCTTCAGCTTTGACCAATGGGGTGTTGAACTTGGCAAGCAGCTATCAAAACCAATTTTATCTGAGATCAAAGAGCAAAGAGATGGGGATCACGACTCTTCAACAAAATCTTTAATGAAACAATATCAGGACATGCGAAGATAGCCAGCAATAATACCCGTCGCTATTCCTACATTTAAAGATTCAGCATCTCCATACTGCGGTATTGTGATTAATTGAGAAACCTTATCTCGAGTTAAAGCGCTAATTCCATGTGATTCACTGCCCATTACAATCACGGAAGCCGACTTAAAGTCTAATTCTTGCAGATTCGTCCCATTCATATCAGCTGCATAGATGGGTAATTGATTATCAGAATAAAATTCGTCCAGACTATTTGTGATAACTTTTATTCTAGTAAAGGAGCCCATTGTGCTATTGATCACTTTAGGATGATAAAACTCAGCGCACTCTGGGGATAGAAGCAGTTGTTTAAAGCCAAACCAATCCAACGTCCTTATTATAGTACCAACGTTACCTGGATCTCCCACCCCATCTAAAACAAACAAATGTTCATGATAGTCAATATCCTTTAACGTCCAATTCTTCATTCTTGCTATTGCTATACAATCCTCATTAGATTTAAATGTTCCAAGTTGTGTTAGCATACTGCTATCTACTACTTCATTTCTATGGCTTCCAGTCTTCAAATTCTCTGAAAAGTAATGCTCAGTACCAATCACCATTTCAACAAAAAATGAAGATTTTAGCAACTCTTGCACATTTTTTGTTCCTTCCACCAAAAAGCGTTCCTCACGAGTTCGGTACTTCTTAACTTTGAGTGATTTTATGAATTTCTGATCCTTCCTAGAAAGCATTGATTTGAAGCGATTTTTTAAACTAAGCCAAATATCACTATTCGCAGGCATATTCCTTACCTCCTGCCTCGGCTCTAAGTTTTTAGTCGATGATCAAAAGATACTTGCAAAGCAGAAAATTAATGGAATATCAGGCTCACTTAAAGACGAAGCACGAGGACTTTACGAACAAAAAGCCAATAGTAGAATTTTATTTGGTAACTATCCATTTACCCATCTAAACCATTTGTATAAACTCGGAGAAAATGGTTGGATTTTGAGTAAAGGATACGATCGCGAACGAGCCATTGCTAAACGTGATTCATTAGCAGTAAAATATGATCGTAAAATAGCACGTGCTGAAACAGACAAGAAAAAGCAAAAACTCAGAAATAAAAGAGCTAAGAAATACGACAAGAAAAATAGAAAAGTACGACAAGGAAATCAGCTCATGAGGTGGGGTGAACCAGTTGCTATATATAATCACTCCAGATCAAGACTTACAGCCAATAAAATAAACCAGTACCTAGCTTCACATGGATACTTTGATGCAACGGTTGATATTGACACTGCCGATTTTGATAGCCTTGGTTCGGTAGCAAGATTTGGGAGAAATGTAAGAAACTGGGTTAGTGGATGGGCTGGACATAAGGATCGGTATATCAACCTAAACTACAACATCGCATTAAATACAAGGTATGTAATAGACTCTATTCAATATGATATAGCAGACACTGTCCTTTTAGCATTAATAAAGGAAAATGAAAAGGATTTGCCGTTAAGAAAGGGATATTATAACCAAGAAACGTTAAGTGATGAACGAGACTTCATTTATGACCTAGCGCTAAATAACGGATACTTCGAATTCTCAAAACAATATATTGAATTTAAAATCGATTCAATTCAATTGGGTAGAGACACGCTGATAGTGAGAGAAATAATTAAGAATCCACCAGGCAAACCGGAGCATAAGATATTCTATTTAGATTCCATCGTCTTTAATACGGATGCCAGTGTGACAGAAACCTTTACTCGTACGAAAGAAAAATATAGAGATATAACTTTCGAATTTGGAAGAAACAGGTATTCAAAAAAGGTTTTAGAGTGGCGAGTACCACTAGAACAAGATGATCCGTATAGCAGAGATTTGACGATAGAAACGCAAAGACAGCTCTCCTACCTTGATAATTTTAAATTCATTAACATCAACTATGATACAACCGGAAACTATTTTGTAGCCAACATATTTACTTCTCCATTTAAAAAATTCCAGACTTCAAGTGAATTTGGACTAGCAAGATCGCAAGGTAGACCAGGCCCCTTTGTGAATGTTAACTTGAAAAACAGAAATACTTTTAGGACCTTAGAAATCCTGAGTTTGGATGCCAATGCAAAGCTAGAGGATCTACAATCAGTAAGGGAAGAAACTGGCTTTGATGGGAACTACACCTCGCGTCAATTTGGGGCAGAAGCTGCAATTACCTTTCCTCAGTTTTTATTCCCTCTCGGATCTTATTACAAAAATAAGATTGGTCGGTTCAATCCAAAGACAAGAATATCCTTCGACTTTTCATTTGAAGACAGGGCAAATGAATATTTAAGACTTATTTATAGAGGTACCTGGGCATATAGCTGGCAGGTAAGAGACCAAATCAAATATACCCTCACTCCCTTTCAATTAAGCCTTATTGACGCTGAGACTACAGATGAATTTCGAGAATTTTTAGATAATCTGGAAGACCAAAACAACCCGTACGCCTTAGCATTTAATTCATCAACTGTGACCAGTAGCGCATTTAGGCTCGATCTTAACCTCGGTGAATATGCCAATGGGCAAGATGGTGGATATGTTCGATTTGATGCAGAACTGGGAGGTTATTTAAATAACATTATTGGTATAAGAGACACGCTAACGTTTCAATACGCTAAATCTCAAATAGACCTTCGTAAAATTGAACGACTAAGCAGAAAAAGCAATCTTGCGTTTCGTTTAAACGTAGGCCTTGCATATCCATACGGCACCAACCAATCGCTTCCGTATGAAAAGTACTTCTTTGCTGGTGGTAGTAGTAGCATTAGAGCCTGGAGACCAAGAAGATTGGGACCCGGCGCATTTGGAGTTTTTGAGACAGATTCTAATGAAAATCCAACAGATTTTATTGACTATAGCAACGAACAAAGAGGGGAAATTTTAATTGAATCCAGTGTTGAACTAAGACAAGACTTGGTTGGCTTTCTAGAAGGCGCGATATTCATAGATGCTGGAAATATATGGACGATTAGAAACTCATTGGTAGAACCTACGGAAGACCCTGAAGGTGATGATGGTATTTTCAGATTTAATGAATTCATGAATGAAATGGCTGTTGGAACCGGAGTTGGGCTACGTTTTGATTTACAGTTTCTAATTTTCAGAGTAGATCTTGGAATGAAATTATTTGATCCAGCACAGAAAAAAGGAGAACGTTTTGTTGGAGACGAGATCTTTTCAAACTTTGGAAGAAATTCAGAAATAAATATTGGAATAGGATACCCGTTTTAATGGAAGCAATTACTAAGGAAAGTATAGCCGATTGGTTCAAAGGCTTGCAAGATTCAATTTGTCATTCTCTTGAAAAATTAGATGGAGATGCCTCTTTTGAGGAAGATTTATGGGACAGACCAGAAGGAGGCGGTGGCAGATCTAGAGTGATAAAGAATGGAAATCTGATTGAAAAGGGTGGTGTGAATTTTTCAGCCGTTTCAGGTACTACTCCAGAAAAAATACTTCAAGCCCTCAAACTACCAGAGGCTGAATTCTTTGCAACTGGCGTATCTATTGTACTACACCCAAATAATCCGTGGGTGCCAATTATACACATGAATGTTCGGTATTTTGAAATGAGTAACGGAATATGGTGGTTTGGTGGAGGTATCGATTTAACACCTCACTATGTAATTCCTGAACAAGCAAGAAATTTCCATCAACATCTAAAAAACGCATGTGACAAACATGATCCAAATTTTTACCCAAAATTCAAATCCTGGGCGGATGATTACTTCTTCGTAAAGCACAGGGATGAAACAAGAGGCGTTGGAGGAATTTTCTTCGATCGTCTAAGTGACAGTGATGGGCGATCAAAAAGTCAGCAATGGCAATTTGTTAAAGATGTGGGTAATACGTTTATACCTGCATATAGCGATGCTGTCTCTGAGCAAAGAAATAGACCATTTACTGAGGATGACAAAAAATGGCAAAAACTGCGCCGAGGTAGGTACGTGGAATTTAACCTCGTACACGATAAAGGGACAAAGTTTGGATTAGACACAAATGGCCGAACCGAATCAATACTGATGAGCTTGCCACCCGAAGCAAACTGGGAATATAGCCATACACCCGAATCAACCCTACAAAAGCAAACTCTTAAGTCATTAAAAAAAGGCATTGACTGGATTCAATAGAATCAATCAATGCCTTTAATATTCGTTTAATTATTTCTTACAGAAGATTGAATTTCTCCATTAAAGACTCCTTATAGGAAGCTCCGATAGAGAATGTCTTCTCACCTATGTGAACTTGAAGGTCTTCAATTTTATGTATTTTATTTCTGTTGATTATATAGCTACGGTGTACCCTGCTGAAGATACTTTCAGGTAGCCTTTTCTCGATACCTTTCATCGTATGATGAACGATATGTTTCTTACCACTTTCAGTGTTGAATATCACATAATCTGCTAATGCTTCTACAAATAGAATATTGTCGTAACTCAGCCTAAAAAGCTTCCCATCACTTTTAACATAAATGTGATCTTCTTGTTCAGCGATGAGTTTCTCTTTTTCAAGATTCTCCTTCACCTTATTCACCGCCTTCATGAAACGCTCATATTCTACTGGCTTAACCAAGTAGTCGGCAACAGCATCTTCAAAAGCCTCAATTGCATACTCCTTTTTGGAAGTAACGAGTATCACATTGTACGCATGCTGAAGCGATTTTACTAACTCAAGACCACTCATTCCAGGCATTTCTATGTCTAGAAATAC